>PXAQ01000234.1 GCA_003567095.1 Phycisphaerae bacterium | reverse complement strand
TCGGCCCGGACCGCGGCGGTCGGCTGCGTGCGGGTCATCACCCCTTCATGGGCCATATGGTCTTTACAATACATCACTGAATTCTCCAGGTGAATGCCGCCGGAGGCGAACTCCTCGGCGATTGCGCTCAGCACAGAGTCGTTGCGTTTGTCCTTGCCGCGGAGCCTGACATACCAGATTCGAATCGCCCGCCAGTCGGGCAGATAGGTCACAATCCGCCACGGCGTAAAAATCCGGGTTTTGGCGACGCGGCCGACCATAATCGCCCGGCTGACGCCGTGCCGCCGCAGTTTTCGCAGCCAGCCGCCGGGACGGGCGACCGCACCGGCAATGAACTCGTCCACGTGCCCGGCCAGGTCGGGACTGGCGCTGCCGGTCAGGCCGATGCAAACGACCTTCAGGCCGGCTTGCCGCGCGCCGTCGGCGACCATAAACGGCAGGCGCCCTTCGCCGGCGATCAGGCCCAGGACGGGCCGGTTAGTCTTCATCCCGGCCACTGGTACTGGTGAGCTTTTCCACTTTGCGTTCAAGGCCTTTGATTTTCCGTTTCATCTCCGGCAGGTACTCGATCAGGCTGTAGGCCCGGCGCGCCTTTCCGGCATCGATGGCTGGGGCGCCGACGACGGCCGCACCGTCCGGGACGTTGTTGATCACGCCGGCCTGGGCGCCGATTTTGACCGAATTGCCAATCTTGATATGCCCGACCACGCCGGCTTGGCCGCCGATGACACAGTGATGGCCCAGTGTGGCCGAGCCGGAAATACCCACCTGCGGCACCAGCAGGCAGTGCGGGCCGATCTTTGCGCCGTGTCCGATGGCGACCGAGTCGCCGATTTTGCTGCCTTTGCCGATGACGGTGTCATTGAGCGTACCGCGCTCGATGGCGCTGCCGGCGCCGATTTCAACGTCATCTTCCAGGATCACCCGCCCGATCTGCGGGATTTTGTGATGCTCGCCTTTGTGGGTGGCAAAGCCAAAGCCGTCCTGACCGACCGTAGCATTGGATTGAACAATGACGCGATCGGCGATGCAGCAGCCGTCGTAGATGACCGCATTTGGGTAAAAAATGCAGTCATTGCCGATTTGAACATTGGGCCCGACGCTGACGCCGGGGTAAAAATAGCAGTTTTTGCCGACGGTCGTATTTTGACCGATGCTGACGAAGGCGGCCACTTGCGTGCCGTCGCCCAGTTGCGCCGTCGTTGCGATATCGGCCTTGGCCGAGACGCCGATGGCCGGGTGTTCCCGATGGCCGTGCAGCAGCACCACCACCTGCATAAAAGCGTAATAAGGGTCCTCGGTGATGATTTGCACCGCCGAGGTCGTGACCGGCTCACAGACCAGTACCGCCGCCGCCCGGGTATCCTGCACCTTGGAGGCATACCGCGGGTTGCTCAAAAACGTGATCTGCCCCGGCCCGGCGCTGTCCAGCGTCGAGGCGGCGCTGATCGGCACCGTCTCGGAGCCGACAACCCGTCCGTTGACATATGCGGCGATGTCTTTGACACTTTTTGTTTGCATTCTCAGCCTTTTGCGTCTGGATAAGTCTCGTTTCGGCCTGATTATACCCATTTATCCCAGGCGGTCAAACGCCTTTACAGCCCCTAGCCAAAATCATTCCTGATAGTCTCTGCCAGATGCGTATAGTAGAAATGCTACTGGTCAGGTAAGCATTTTTATAGTGGACTTTGAAGACAGTTAACCTTTTGGATGTAAATGCCGGTCAATGCGGAATTTGCCCGGCAGGAAGGGCTTGTGATTACCCCGACGATCACAAATCCTGCGGGTAGATAATGATTCGATCGTGGATCAGGGCGATGATGTCGGCGGCGTTGTTGCCGGTCACATCGGCGATCAGCAGCTCACGCGGTTCGACCGCTCCCATCGACGACGGCCGGCCAAAGCTTTTCTCTTCAAACAGTTTAAACCGCGTGCCCTGTAGAATGCGGAACAGCCCGTCGTTGACGTCATAGGTCAAGATATCCAGGTGATTTTTGCGGGATTCGACCAGCACGATATCCTCGCGGCCGGCGGCATTGACATCGCCGACGGCAAAATGCGCGTATCGCCCGTCGCGGATGCGCGTTTCCCAAGAAAACACGCGCTGCAGCTCAATGCCGAAATCGGGATCGAGATTTTCTTTGGCGAGCACAAACGCAAATTTGTCCCCGTCAAACAGAACCAGATGCTCGCCGCTGCCGTGAAGATTCTCAAAGAAAAGCTTTAATTGTCCCGACGGATTCCAGCGGCCGATCGGCGCTGTTGCGCTGACGCGATAGGCGCCGCTGTCATCGGGTTTGAGAATCTGAAGCTGCTGATTGCGCCTGTCCAGCAGGATCATCTCCGGCGCACCGTCACCGTCAATGTCATGCAGGGCCGCGGCGGCAATCTCGTCCTCCCGGCCGGCGGCGTTGTACTGCTCGAGTATGCTCCAGGCCCCATCGGCGCCGAAGACCAGCGCCCGCGCAAAGTTCTGCTGGCTGAGCAGCAGCTCGGCCTTGCCGTCTTGGGTGGTGTCGGCGGTTGTCAGCGACTGGCGCGAGGCGGCCTTGATCAGCCCCGACTGGCTTTGCCGGCGAGGGATGGTCTCAAATACAAATTCGGCGGTCTGCCGGATGACCAGCGGCTCTTCAAACGCCCGGAAAATCAGCACATCCATCAGCCCGTCCTGATCGATATCCGCGATCATCATCCCCTGCGGATTGGACGGCAGTTCATCAAGCTTGAGCGGCTCGCCATATGGGGCCGTCGCGCCGTCCGGGGCGATATTCACGACGCCCAGGTACCGCCCGTCCCCGTCTTCGTCTCGCCCGATATACGCGCATTGGACGGTCCCGTCACTGTTCATATCCGCCAGGGCCATTGCCACCGGCTCCAGCGGTATGCGTATCGGTACCGGAAATGTCATCCGCACGTTCTCATACCGGCTGATACCGATGGTGCGCTCGGGGATACTGAGCATGACGACGGTATCGCGTCCGCTGCCGTCCAGATCCGCCGCCGCCAGCGTCGTCACATCCGCCAAAGCGGGAAAATCGTACGGCCGGCCCAGCCCCGTTGGGCTGTTTCGAAACAGCGTCATCTGGGCCTGGCCCGGACGGCTGATCAGCACATCGTTGTGTCCGCTGCCGTCCACATCGGCCAGTACCATATCCCGGCGGGCGTTGTCGCCGCCGTCGGCCAGCGGGTACACAAGCATCACAAACGGCTCGTCGTCGCCGGCGGCCGGTACGGATCGCAATTGACTCCCGGTCAGCCGCCCGCTGACGCGCTCGACGGACAGCATCGTCCGGGGTTCATCGAGCATCTGAAAATCGGTAAACGGTTCGGTTTTATAGGGAACCACCGGCCCCAACCGGCCGTCGGGCTGGCCGAACCGCACATGCAGGGGGTAATGGCGATCATCGGTAACGCAGACCAGATCGTTTAAGCCGTCGCCGTCAAAATCCAGCAACCGAATCTGAAGGATTCGCCCATGGGAGGGGTACTCGACGGGATCGGCTAGCGTGCCGTCTTCGTTTTGCAGCACGACAAAAACCGCGTTGCTGCCGGCAACGATCAGGTCATCGCGCCCATTGCCGTTTAGATCGCCACAGACCAGCGCTGCGCGGCTGCGCAGGCCGTCCTGGATCGCAATCCGCCGCGGGCTTTGCCAGGACAGCTCATCGTTTCGTCCGGGCTTGTCCTGGTAGAAGACATACAATCCCGCCGGCTCGGCATAGACGGCGATGTCCTGTCGTCCGCTGCCGTTCAGGTCGCCGCAGACCATATTGCCCGGCTGAATCGTCAGCAGCAGCGTCTGCCGCTCGAACCGTCCGAAGCCGACCAGTTCATTGACATGCTCCGGATCGTTTAACGTCGGCAATGCATTGGGATCATCGTTCTGGATATACAGTTCGATGCGGCTTCGCTGATTGTTTACGACCGCGATATCGTTCAGGCCGTTGCCGGTCAAGTCGCTGATGGTTAAGCTGTGAAGCCCGAAATCGGACTTGAGAATCTCCAGTGGTCCGAAGCCGTAATACGGTGACAGGTCCCCATCGCCTTGCGCTGCCCCTGCGGCACTGACAGCCAGCAGTACCAGCAGTCCGATTCGTGAATGTGTACGGATCACAAAAAGTTCTCCTTGTCGTTTAGTTGTTGTTGTTACGCTGGAAGATGCCTCGAATCGTGTCGCCGACATCGTCCAGGACGTCAGTGCCGATATCCAGTGTCTCTTTGAGAATGGTTTGTCCGGCCTCCAGCATCTCCTGGCTTAAATTGTCGAGCATATCGGTCGGCAGCACATCTCTGCCCTGTTCGATCACGCCGCCGGCGATCGCGACCAGAATCACGCCGGTTAACTGGGCCACGTCAACATCCTCATCGGTTCCGATGTCCTTCAGTGTTATCGGCGACAGACGAAAAGTGACCGTATCGGCCTGTCCGGCAATCGGCAACAGTTTGGCGTTGACCTCGATGCCGTCGATGTGCAGTTCGTCGACGCGCACATTGCGCGACGGCTCATCGGGCTGCTCGTCGGCCTTGGGCAGATTGTCAAGCACTTCCTGCAGGTTGCTGGTCAATCCTTTCTGCTCAAGGGTCAGGCTGACATTGTCGAGTTTGATTTTTTTCATCTCCACTGTGTCGCTCAGCAGGCTGCCCAGACGCACCGTCATGTCGGCGTTCTCGAGCGTCAGCAGCGTCGGATGCTCGTATCCATCGGGGTTATCGACGACCAGATTGGCCAACTGCATCCTGCCTGCGAGCACTGACAGGGTCGCGCTGTCAAGCCTGACGCCTACCTGCAGGGCATTGCTGGCGCCCCTTTCGACACCGGCTTTGACGGCGCGATTGCCGAAGAGACT
>PXAQ01000105.1 GCA_003567095.1 Phycisphaerae bacterium | reverse complement strand
GCCGTTCACGGCAATAGCCCATGATATACAGGGCCATTGTATTGGAGGGCCGGCGAAAATAGACGCTTTCGGCCTGCGCCAGGGCCTGCGTTGGTTCATTGTTTCGCAGACACAGTGCCGCTGCGGCCATGCGCCCATAGCTGCAGTCCGGAAACTCAAATAAATAACTTCTCAGCTTATCCTCAGCCTGCACCATTTCATGGTTGGCCAAGTGCTCAACAACCGCGGAAAGCTGCTCGTTGTCTTGCTGCTCAACGTCTTGGCGATTGAGATTTTGATCCAGCCAGTGCCAGATCAATTCGACCGTGTCAATTGCAATTCCTTTTCCAAAGATCTCAAGCAGTTTGCTCATTCAGATTTCGCCTATGGTGTTTAATGGTTTCCCGTTCAAAGCTGTCGATGATGTATCGGCTTGATACGTACATCATTTAAGAACGAGACACCAAAAGCGTCTTTAGAATGGCACATTTTTCCGACACGACTGCCGCCTGTGCAGGCTGTATCGATTGTCTGGAGCAAGCTGGGATAAATGGCCCGAAAGGCCAAAAAATGCAAAACGTCCGATAAAATTAGGATGGACGGGCCGGGTGGATATGTTGCTCGATTTCTGATAGATACGCCAGCGTACGCTCGAGTTTATCGGTCAGGTGCTTGAGGCGCAGCATCGTCTTGACGCGCGTCAGCAACTCCCATTTATTGATCGGCTTGCTGAGAAAATCATCCGTCCCGCATTGAATTGCCCGCTCGATATCGCCCATCTCATTGAGCGCAGTGACCATAATCACCGGGATATCGGCGGTTTCGGGATTGTTTTTAAGCTGCCGGCAGACCTCAAAGCCGCTGATCCGCGGCATCATCACATCCAGCAAGACCAGATCCGGCGGGTCCTTGCGGATGATCTCAAGGGCCTGATACCCCCCTTCCGCAGCCACCGTCTGGCAATCCAGATCTTCCAAGTATGCAAGAATTAACTCGAGATTATGCAGATTATCGTCAACCACAAGCACAATCGGGCTGCGGTCTTCATTCTGTCCCATATCCAAAATCCCTTCAATCGATTCCCGATTTATTATCTTTTTTTGAGTCTATTCAAGAAAATTATCGCAAGAGCCGATAATTAAACAGGTCAATGTCCGATTAACCCCTATTATTGTAACCGAATCAGACAAAAATGCAATGTTAATTTCCACAGGAGAGGGATGCTTGTGCGAGTGCTGGACTCCCGACAATCGCTGCACCACCAATTAGCGGCACTGGAAGAGAACAATCAACGACTCCAAGAGCAACTTCACCAAGCACAGCGGCTCAGCGGACTGGGGCTGGCCTGGGCGATCACGGCACACGAAATGAACAATCTGCTGATGTCGATGACCAACTATGCCCGGCTGGCGCTGCAGCATCCGGACGACACAGAACTAAACAAAAAAGCCCTTGAAAAATCTGTATTCATGGGCCAGCGTGCCGGCAATACACTGTCAAAAATCATGGAAATGGCATCCGGCAAAGCCGTCCCAATGAGCCGGCTACAGATGCAGACGCTGCTGGACGATGTCATGACCTGCATCGGACGCGATTTTGAAAAAGACGGCATTGTGCTGGCCTGCGATGTTCAGCCGGAATTGTCTGTGCGGGGAGAACGTGTCTTACTGGCCCAGGTATTGATGAATTTGATTCTCAATGCCCGCCGTGCCGTCCTGGATACCGGCGGTGGGCACATTCGAATTAAAGCCGGCCCGTCGCCATCGGGGGTGCAAATCGAAGTCATTGATACCGGCTGCGGCATGTCACCGGAGGTGTTAGAGCGTATATTTGACCCATTCTACGGCGATGCGGCAGCCGATGAGCAGTACGAAGGCAACGGATTGGGACTGTTTTTCTGCAAACAAATTATCGACGCCCACAACGGCTGCATTCAGGTGGAGTCCGACCCACAGAAGGCAACGACGTTCAGGATTCTGTTGCCAAACGACTGACCGGCGGCTATAACGGCCCTGTCAACAGAGCAGGACACCGGCAAAGCAGGGAGTGATTGTGACGGCGTTTGTGGTTTATTATGTTTGGCAAATTCTGGCGATGGCGGCATTGTTGCTGGCCTCGGGATTTTGCTCGGGGTCGGAAACGGCCTTTTTTCATCTATCGCGCAGACAGGTCCGTCAATTTGCTGCCTCGGCCGCCCCGCTTGAGCGTCTGGCCGCGCTGCTGGTCAGCTATCCAAACCGCCTGCTGACCGCCCTGCTGTTTGCCAATATGCTGGTTAATGTTTTGTATTTTGCGATTTCAAGTAGCTTGGCGGTTCAAGCGGGCCGTTCGGGAGGGCTGGCGGCGGCGACAACAGCGGCCTTTGTCAGCTTTGCCGCCCTGCTGCTGGCCGGTGAGATGCTGCCGAAATCGCTGGCATACTTCAACGCGCGCCGGTTTTCGCTGTTTGCCTCGCCGGTCTGTTATGTACTGCTGCGAACGCTGCATCCGTTAATCCGAGGCTTGGATTTTTTCATTGTCCGCCCGGCGATTCGGCTGCTGGTGCACCCCAAAACGCGTACGGTACCCATGACCGCCGAACAGCTCAAGGCGCTGCTGGAGACCACACGGCGCAAGGGCCTGATCGGGGACGATGAGAATCTGCTGCTGACCGAGATCCTCAAGTTCAGCGTCTTGAAAGTCCGTCATATTATGCAGCCGCGTGTGGAAATGCCCGCCTGTTCAGTGGACCTGGATGTACCCCAGATGTGCGCGATGATGCATCAGCACAAACTCGCCAAGATCCCTGTCTACCAAAAGCACATTGATGCGATGGCCGGCGTTGTGTATTTGCGTGATTTGCTGCTGAATCCCGACCGAACACCGCAGGCGCTGATTCGGCCTGTCCCGTTTGTGCCCGAACAGAAAAGCGTCGAGTCGCTGATTCAGTTTTTTCGCTCGAGCGGTGAAAATATGGCCATTGTCGTGGACGAATACGGTGGCATCGCCGGTTGGGTGCGGTTTGAGCATATCATCGAACAGCTTCTTCGGCCAATGGAAGATCGTACCCAGGAGGCCGTTATTGAGCAAATTGGCCCCCTGTCCTATCGCTTGGCGGCAGACATGTCGATTTTTGACTGGAAAGACGCCTTCGGAATCGACTTGGAGCGAGTGCATTTGACCACCATCGGCGGATTTGTCACCGCCCTGCTGGGTCATATCCCACATCCCGGCGACCAGGCCCAGCTGAAAAACCTGAAATTTACGGTCGAGACGGTACGCAACAATCGAATCCAAACGGTTATACTGACGCTGGAGCCGATCCCTGACGAAGATTCGGCTCAGGGAGGGGCGATGTCATGCTGACCGCACTGCTGCAAGGGGCTTTTATCATCGGATTGATCGTGCTCAGCGGTGTTTTTTCGGGTAGCGAGACCGGCTTTTACCGCTTGAGTCGCTTTCGCCTTCGGGTGGGCCTGGAGCAAGGCCGCCGGTTTTACGGGACGCTCTTTCGTCTGGCAAGGGATGGACAGGCGATGATCTTGAGCATCCTCGTGGCCAACAATCTGGTCAATTACCTGCTGACAAGCGTTGTGACACTGCTGATCTTTCATCGTCTCGACGCCCAGCGGCTGGCGGAGGTCTATGCGACGGCAATCCTGACTCCCGTTCTTTTTGTGTTCGGCGAAATGATCCCCAAAATCCTGTTCTATCATTGGGCTGACGTGTTGATTCCGCGATTAACACCACTGTTGTGGGCCTGCCACAAAGCCTTGGCGGCAACCGGCGTAATCCCGGCCCTGCGATGGCTCTCCGACCGGCTGATGGGCCGGCTTCGATTGGGGACAAATACGGCCGCGGCGGTCGACGCGACCCAACGCCATCAGGTTTCCCAGATTATTTTCGAAACCCGCGAAGAAGGCCTGCTCAGCGACATCCAACGGGACATGATCGAACGCCTCCTGCAAATCCCGAACGTGCCGGTCAATGCAATTATGATCCCCTTTGACAAGGTTGAAAAAGTCCCCGTCAACAGCAGCCGCAGCGACCTGCTCAGTGATCTGCTTGAGACATCACACACCCGCCGGCCGGTCTGCGCAGACGACGGCAATGTTCTGGGCTATATGCTGATCTATGAAGTTCTCGGCGGCGAGGTTGAGTTTGAAGATCTTCGTGCATTTATCCGGCCGATCATTACGGTGGAGCCGGCCTGCTCGGCCATCGACGCGATGAACACGTTATGTCAAAAGCGTGAAAAAATCGCCCTTGTCAAATCCCCGCACTCCAAAAAGCCCCTGGGCATCGTCACCCTGGTGGACCTGGTCGAGGAACTCACCGGCGAACTGGCCGACGCCTGACGCAAGCCAAGACGGGACAAGTCTTTAAAAAAACAGTTGAACACCCAATCTCATTTGGATATAGTAGGGCCAACAAGCGTCCGTAGCTCAATTGGATAGAGCATCGGTCTTCGGAACCGAGGGTTGGGGGTTCGAGTCCCTCCGGGCGTGATTCGATTTTTGAGTCAAAAATTGCGTTTTTGGCGTCAAAAAATCAAATTCGACTGCAAAAAAATGCCCGTGGCCGAACCCCTCTTTGCATCCGAACCATACCACCCGGCCTCCTTTTACAAAAAGGACAGTGCAGGGTGAGAATTTTTAATCGCAATTTGCCTCGGTTGCTGTTGGATTATTATCATGCCCGGGAATACATCAGCAAAGCGGCCTCAGCGATCTTTGGCCGCAATACCGTCCACAAGACCCAATGGCAGGACCAGTGGAGCCATGACCTTAAACATAAACAGGGGGCCGCCGGACGATTGATCAAAGAGATCGAAAAGCAACGTGCCAATCTGGACAAGAAAAACTTTATTGAGCGGGATGAAGAACTGCGGAAAGTGCTGACCTACTACACCAATCATAAGG
>PXAQ01000137.1 GCA_003567095.1 Phycisphaerae bacterium | reverse complement strand
GCTCGTACCTCGCGCGGCTGATGTCAGCCAATGGCCGGACGCTCCGCGCCCGATCATTGTGCGGTGGATTCCCATCCGCATTGCTGACCGGCGCTTCCGTGTCGTCCATCAACGCTGATGCAGCAGACAATCCCGTCGGCAAGCAAGCTTGCCTTCGGTCTTGCTCCTGGCTCGCCGCATATTATGCACATGAAGAATAGACTGATAGAAAGAGCTATTGAGGAATTCAGAGACAGAACTCTCAATGTTTACAAAGCCGATCCCGAACGAATAGTTCGTGATGCGCGCGCCGCAGATCGAGCTGCAAAAGATCATACCGGGCGATGGCTTTTCGAGCTCCTGCAAAACAGCGATGACGCAGGGGCCACTGAGGTTCTGGTGTTGGTCAAGGACGATACCGTCTACGTGGCAGACAACGGCTGCGGCTTGAAACCTAAAGCCTTGAGCGCTATCTGTGGCACCGATTTCTCGGACAAGACTACCGGTACAATAGGCCGCAAAGGTGTGGGGTTCAAGTCGGTGTACGAGGTATCCCTAAATCCGCAAGTGCTTACCGTGGACGGAGAGGGCATCGAGTTCAGCCGCAAGAAAGCTAAGAACTGGCTTCAGCGAAGCAACCTGGAGGACGGTTACGTGCCATACCAATGGCTTCCGTTCTTCATCTCATGGGATGACCTGCAACGACAGGACCCGCAACTTAACGCTTTAGCGGGCTACAAGACGGTTGTCAGATTGCCCGGCCTTTCCTTGGACAAGAAGCGGAAGGTGGAAGAAATGCTGAAGGGATGCCCACCACACTTGCTCTTTGCCTTCCGGCACCTTCGGCAAATCAGGGCTTCCGACCTGAAGATTTTCCTGAGTCGTGCGGACCGTGCTTGGTCGCTTCGTGACAGTCGAGAGCCGACCTCAGTTGAGTGGCGAGTTGTGCAACATACGGAGCGCCCTCCTGCTCATCTACTGGACCTCTTGGGCGCAGACGAGCGCCGGGCCGTCTCGACCGACGGGGTAGGCTTCTTAATTGCTGCACCGCTCAAGAACGCTTGTGTGGTGCCAACAACAGACTACCTTCCCGTTCACGTCTTCTACCCGACGGAGCAGAAGGGCCCCGTCCGCCTGCTTCTTCACGCCGAGTTCCTGGTCAAGAGCGACCGGACCGCGATCATGCCCACGGAAAGCAATGCCTTCAACACTTGGGTCGCCGACAGACTCGCTCGCCATGTCTGCAGTTTCGTTAATGACTCATATTGCGCAGAGTGCCCCAGCAGTCATGCTGGCCTGCTTAAGCCGTTTACGGAGAGAGCATCTCATCCGATCGCCGAGGATCTTTGGCACCGCATAGCCGACAAGGCGCTGGCAGATCTGCGACTCGCCGACGTCGAAGGCCATCAACGGCTAAATGTTAACGAGGCCAGATTGATTTCCGTGAGCGTCAATGCCGATTTGGTTCGCATCTTGCTTGAAGCCACGAGTTTTCGGGGGAGATTGCTGCACCCTACATTTGACGACGACAAGGAAGCACGAAAGGCACTCAAGGAATTGGGTTGCAAAGAAATCGGGGATCAGGACATGATGGCGGCCATCGCAGAAAATGCGAATTCGCTCTCTGACGACAGAGAATGGCTTTGGACTTGCTGGAAATGGCTTAGCGACTGGGTAGCCAAGGCGCCATACGGGGAGGAGCACGTCAAGAGAATCCAGTGCGCGAAATCACTGCCTGTAATACCTATCGATGACGGCGTGGCGAAGGCTTCTGGCCTCGCAGGACGGATCGTGACGTGGAAGCCGGCTGCTGGGGTGGGCAATCTGCCAGATTGGCTGCCACTGACCTTCGTGGAGGACTGGTTCGGCGAGCGGCTCCAAGATGACACCGAACAAGAGTCCGCAGTCAGAAAACTCAGCACGGAGTTGGGAATCGCCGAGCCGGACGCGGATGTTATCCAGCGTGCTGTTTGCCGAGCGATTCAACAGTTTTGGAAGGACAGTCAAGGTGATCCTGGACGATTCCTGCAATTCATTCTGAAACAAGACTGGCATGAGAAGGCTGATGCTTCGCCGTCGCTGAAGCGATGTCCCGTACCGCTTTCCCAACTCCGGGCGGGCGAGAAATGGGCAGCAGCTGATGATGCTTTCTTCGGCCGTGAGTGGGGAAACGACTTGCTTGAAGACCTATATGGAGGCCGCGACGGTGTTGCTTGGGTTCAGCACAAGGGCGAGGAATCGGAAAGAGAGCGTGCGATTCTCACGTGGCTTGGATGCACTGCCTGGCCGCGTATCATCAAGGATTCCTGGCCTAACGGAAACGACGTTTCTGAGTATCAATTGCCTGATGAGTGCAAGGCATGGCGAACACGAGAGTTCGGGGATACAGACGGCCGAACTCCGACCGTAAACGCCATCACCCGTCTTGAAGCCCTAACCATTGAAGAACTTAGCGACACCCAAACGCGCGCACTGCTCATACTACTTTGCAAGCACTGGGAAGATTATTACAAGAGTCGATCCTATGCAACGCTGTCTTGGTTCTACTATACCTACAAGTCCCGAGGTATTCGTGCGTTCTGGTGGTCCGAAGTCTTGTATGAAATTCGTCCTAAGACGACGAGTGGTTCCATGACGTTCGCCGTTGCTGATTGCTGGCTTCCTGACAGACGAACAAAACGGGCTATAGGGCGTCTCCTACCCGTTGTTGACGTTGATGTGTTCAGAAGCGACAAGACCGCCGTCCATGACTGGCTTATCCACGCAGCAACCGTTCGCACGCGACTAGAGCAAGTGAGCGTCGACGAGTGGAAGGCACTTCTGTCCAATGATATACCTGAGAAGGCCCCCGCCGAACGTCTGGCTTCAGATGAACGGCTTCGAGACCAAGTAACAAGATGGTATGCGGCATGCCTGGAGACCGCGGCAGAACATCTATACGATGTTTCACAGGAGGTATTCGCATCTTGTCCGCTACTATGCCGGAGAGGCTGCGTCTGGGAATACGTGGTGGACGCGCCTCGGTATTTGAACGACGACAACGACCTTGCCACGGCATTCGCAGATGATGTCTGGCTCTTCCATAATATCCCTGCCCGACTTGCCGCGGATGCGTTAAAGTATTTCGGCGTTCTGCCGTTGTCGAAATCGGTCGAGGTCAATGTTACACCTGGAGAACCGCGGTCGCTGTTGGAAGGCGAATTGAATGTGAGTTTCAGCAAGTCCCTTCCGTATGTATGGGCTTGGAGGTCATCGCAGAGCAAACAAGCTGCCGAAAAATTGCGGGTTCGTCTGAAGGCGTTAAGGGTGTTCGTCTCGCCTCGCCTAAAAGCGAATCTGTCCCTGAATGGTGCGCGTCACGAGGTAGAACGATGGTGGCACATAGAGAATAATGCAATCTACTTGCACGTAGATCACGCGAACGAGAGCGAATTGGCAACGGCGCTCGCAAAATCACTTGGGATCCAGTCCGACATGGACTTCTACGAAAACCTGTTTCGCTGCAATAACAACCGTCAGCGAAAGGAAAAGCTGCTTAGTAGAGGCTTAGCGGAAGCTGAGATCGACAGGTGCCTTCGTGAGTATTCAGAACGTTACGACGAGGATGAGTATGACGAACGCCCAGTCAGGAAAAAGGCAGAGAGCGAGCAGGTCGGTAGCACTTTCCAGGAACCCGCGGGCGTCCGCCATGACAGCCAGGAGCCTTCAGAATCCCCTATTACGCACCGAGGTGAGGCTTCGGAGGGGACGCCATCAAATCATCGGGAGAATGCGAAACAACCCTTGCTCCTCAAGGACCCCAAAAGGGCAGCTTGTATTGTTCGCATAGCGCAGGGAGAAGGTGCCGAAGCTAGCAGCGGGGGCGTGGGCGGGAGCACGGTGTGGGAAGGTCGGTTTCTGACGGACGCGGAACAGAGCGAGTTTGACGAGATTGGCAAAGACTTTGCGGCTCAGGAACTCCGGAAGATGGGGTTTTCTGTTGAGGGAATGCCACGGTTCAATCCGGGGTTCGATCTTCGAGCAAGTAGAGCTGGGGAAGAACTTCGCGTTGAGGTAAAGGGTCACAGCGGCAGGGGGTCCGTTGTGAATTTAACGTGTCGAGAATATGAGGAGTATTTGCGCATGGAGGGATATTCCTGGGAACTTTGGAACGTCGAGCACTTGGCTGTAGACGATTCTTGCACAGTTGTCATCACTCGATACGATCACATTTCTGAAGAGGCGCTCAACACACGGATATTCCGCGTAGACCTGAAGAAGTGTCGAAAGGCGCTGCAAGGTTAGCCCAAAATCGCCAGAAGGGTCGGCGCAGTCACTTCTCGCTTATTCGAATTCTGGTGCCTTGGGAGAATTTTCAGGAGTTTGGGACGTGGTACGCTTGGGGCTTTGACGAAACGGGTGTTTACAGGGTTACGAGCAAGATATTTGCTGAAGACGGTAAACCGATGCGGGCCTTTGTTTTTCTCCATTGGAACAGATGTCGGGCCTCTCTTGATGCGTTTGGCCAAGCCGAGTGGGAATCTCGCAACAGCGGCACGCATCGCGCTGCGGTGGTCCCCAGCGCGAGTTCGCCAAAGAGGCAACTGTGTGGGCGGCATTTCTCGGTTCCGGCTTTTCGTTGCCGTGATCGAAAACCGCCGCTACTGCCTGTGTGGTCCCAGCCATAGCGACCCCTGACCGTGAGTCGCCCTAGCCAAGGTCTGGCGGTTTCGGATGCGCCCCGCGTTGTCCGCTCTTTATGTCGCCAACTGCTGGAGCAGCTCCTTCGCAATTCGATATGCTCTGGCCTTGACCAAATACCCGTCCCCGAACCAGATGGAATTCAGGCGGCGATCATCGTCCTGTTTCGTCTTTCTGTGGTCGACGAGTTCCGTGACGCCATTGTAAGCCGCCCAGAGCGTTCCAT
>PXAQ01000085.1 GCA_003567095.1 Phycisphaerae bacterium | reverse complement strand
CGCGGCCGACCATTGAGACCCTGCCGGAACTGCACGACCGCGAGGCGGTGACCCGGGCGGTGGCGATGATGCTCGACCGTCTCGATGCCCGTCTGATTGTCGCCTGGACGGTCTCCGGCCAAGTGGCACGTCTGCTGAGCAAGGCCCGCCCGGATGTGCCGATACTGGCCCTGTGTCCCGATGCCCGGGTTGCCCGGCAGTTGGCGTTTTATTACGGTGTGCTCAGTGTTCACGCCGGGGCGCCGCGCGATATTGCCGCCTGGCTGGGGCAGGTCGAGGCCCTCTGCTTGGACAACGGCTGGGCCGCCAGGGGCGATGACGTTTTGCTGCTGCCCCCCGAAGGGCTGCTCTCGCCGCATAGCCGGTGGTCGATTATGATGCACACTATTGCCGGCTAAGGTCTGTTCAGGGCCTGGCCCCGATGAGCCACTGGTCGGCCAGTATCACAAGATCGGCGATGTTGATATGCCCGTTGGGCACAAAATCGGCCTGCGGATTCCAGTCGGGGTGCGTGTCATCGGTCAGCCAGGCCTCGCTGAATACGGCAAAGTCGTGATAATCGACTACGCCGTCGCCGCCGGGCGGGGCAATATCGGCGGTCAGTGGCGAATCGATCCGCTGAAACTCCAGCACCGGGTCGTCCTCGAGGAAAAACCCGCCGCCGCGGAGAATCAGATTGTACTCGGTAAACAGATTCATCCCGATAATGCCGTCCAGCGTGCCGCCTTCGGCGCTTGCGATATCCAGCAGAATGACGGGCACGTTCGTGTATTCCAGCCACTGACCGATGGCCGGCATTTTGAGCGAATCGAGATAGAAGCCCGGCGCCATCATCGTTTCGCCGGTGACACCTTCGATCTCCACTTCAAATGCTTTATCGGTTGGGTTCAGTCCCAGCCGGGCGGCAATCCGCGTCCCGATGACGGTGACCTGCGCGCCGGTGTCGAGCATAAAGCGGTCTTTGTCTTTGGCCTCGTTGTCGCCGACCCGGATATCCACACTGTGCACAAAAAACAAACTCTGAGACAGGTTTCCCATAATGACCGATGGCGTTGCAGGTTCAAAATCGAAAGTGCCGCCGAAAAGATCAAGTTCCGGCATATACTGCACATTAACCGCACCCAGTGGTTTCAATTCCAAGGGCAGTTTATTGGGATAGCTCGGCGCATCCGGATCGCCTTTGTCATAGAAGGTCAGGCGCGGGGCGGTATAGGATGTTCCGTGGCGCAATACCGTTACCGGCTCGGCGGTTTCGATGTGCGTCGTATAATAGGCGCTCATCGGCGAGCCGATGGCGGTGTGGATATCCGGGTAATCGCCGGGATAGTCACCGATCAAGACCGAGACATTGCTTTGCCCTTTCATCCCCGCGGTCGTGGGCAGGACGGCCTCAGGGTCGATCGGGCTGTTGGGGTCCAGCACATCAAGTCCCTGCATAAACAGCCCCAGGGGCTGGCTGACCCACACATCGACTGATCCGGTGACGCCGCTGATGGGGGTGAAGTTTGTGGTTAAATAGGTGTTATTGTACAATCCGGCCGTGACCGCGTTTTGGTATCCGAGCACATGAGCGCTAGCCCCGGTGTCAAAGATGCCGATCATAAAATCATGCTGCGGATTGACGCCGGACGGAAAGCTGCCGCGCACGGTCGGCTCGACGACCGCTTCAAATTCAAGCGGCTCTTTGCGCTGGCCGGTGGCGATCAGCACCATCCACGGCACAAACCCGTCTATCGGCGGCGAATGGATGACATGATCGGCCGGCTCGTCAAGCGGTTCGCCCGCCGGCATCACCTGCTGCAGTTGAAAATCGCTGTCGAGTCCGCGGACCGCCTTGATGCGCGACCCGGCCGGGCCGAACCACCGAACCTCCTCGGCCGCTGCCGTCCCGCAAAAGAGACTCGCCAATCCAGCAGCCGTCAGCACGCATCTGAATAGTTGATGTTGTAAATTCATAACTCACCCTTTCTCAGAAAAATGAGAACATTTTGAGCTTACATCGGCACAATCCAGCCCCCAAAACACAACTCATCCGTACATTATAACCAAAAAACCCACCCAACACAATATTACGTCGAAATTGCGGGCTGTTATAGGACTTGTTCTGAGTTTATGGCGACCGGTAAGCTAGCTGAGTCGGACAGGTCATTGAAAAATGAAGCAGGTTCTATCGGTTTTCAGGGAACATCAGACACTCGCTGAAGGTCTCTTGGAACTGCTTATGGTTGGCAATTTCCACATAGGTGATG
The DNA here is from genome assembly GCA_003567095.1 of Phycisphaerae bacterium. The sequence continues at coordinate 2,638 of PXAQ01000085.1, read as the reverse complement.
CGTTGGGCCAGTTGGGATGCCAGTGTTCGGGCGTGTCGGCTGGTCAGGGCCATCGCTGCGCCCGCCCCGGCAGAATTGCCCACAAACCGGATGCGTTCAATCGGGATTGACGGCAGCAGGCCCGCGCGGACCGCACTTTCCCGGCGGATGTAATTGCCGAAGGCCCCGGCCAGCCGTATCTGTTCGAGATCCTCTTCGGGCAGGCCGGCCTGCCGGCATAACAGCCGAATGCCTGCGCGAATGGCGGCCTTGGCAAGCTGGAACTGCCGGAGATCTTTCTGGGTCAAAATCACCGGACGCTGTGACTGGCGCCCGGCCAGGCGAAAGGCCGACTGGCCTTCATGGGTGACAAGCCGTTCGGCGAGGGGCTTGGCAACGGTCGGCAAGATCATCGGCGGCTCGACAAATCGCCCTGTTTCGTCAATAATTCCCAGATCCAGCAGGATTGCCACGGCGTCGATCAGTCCGCTGCCGCAGATGGAACGGGCCGGGCCGCCGCCGATGACATCGGTGTCGATATCGCCGTTGTCGTCGATCAGTACGCGCTGGATCGCGCCGTCCTGGGCCGATGAGCCGAACAGGATGCCGGCGCCTTCCAGTGACGGGCCGGCGGCGCAGCTTGCGGCCCAGAGCGTCTGGCCGATTCTGAGGACCAACTCGCCGTTGGTGCCGATATCCACCAGCAGGAGAGGGGGGCCGTCGGGCAGGTCCATACCGCCGGCCAGGGCCGCGGCGACGGTGTCGGAGCCGACGAATCCGGCGATGTTCTCAACGGTGTAAAGCTGTCCTGCCGGGGCAATGTACAGGCCTACGTCGCGGGCCTTTTTGCGGTTTGCCAGCAGAGAATAGGCGTGGTAGGGGGCCTGTCCCAACTGGGCAACCGGCAGGTTCAGCAACAGGTGATTCATTGTGGTATTGCCGACGGCGACGATTTCATAAACAGATTCCCGCTGGATCCCGGCTGTTTGGGCCGCCTGTTGGATGAGTGTGTTCAGGCATTGGACAATGCTGCGCTGCAGCTCGATGCCGTTGGACGGTTCGGCGGCATATTGAATGCGGCTGATGACATCGGCGCCGCAGCGGTTTTGCGGATTGGCTCCGGCCGCGGTGGCCACGATCGTTCCGGCGGTCAAATCCATCAGATTTACAACAACGGTTGTCGTGCCGATATCCACCGCCGCGCCGAACACTTTTTTGCTTGTGTTGCCGGGTTCAACGGTGTCCAGGCGAAAGCACGGTTTTGGGCTGCCCTGTGTGTGCGGCTCGGACGAGATCGCAAACAGTACGGCGGTCATTCCCTTGCCAAAAGCGCCCCTGTTTGTCGGATCCTCGACACTGTTGATCAGGCTCATCTCGGTCGGGCCGTCCAGATGCAGGCAAATATCCCCGCGGTCGGTCAATTTTTGGCAGAATGCATCGATTCCCCGCCATCGGCCGGGGACAAAGACTTTCTGCACGGGCGGGTCCAGCGGAAAATGGCGTCCGATGCCGTGCTGCAAAATCTGCTGACGCAGAAAGCGGCTTTTTTCCGGCACCCAGACTTCAAGATCGCTTTGGACGGTGGTCCGGCAGGCCCAGAGCTCTTTGCCGTTGCGCGAAAGCTGTACCCGGCACTTTCCGCAACGGCCCATCCCGCCGCAGGGGGTGGTCAGGACGATGCCCGCCTGCCCGGCCGCCTCGAGCAGTGTGGCGCCGTGGTGAATTTGAATCACCCGATCATCGGGCATAAACCGAAGGGTGTAATGACGCATGTGTCAGGCCCGGTAAAAAGAAAATGCAAAATAAAGCTATGCTATGGCCTTATTCTGCATTGACATTTATGTAACGGCAGGTTAGGCGCATTGAACGCGCGCCAAGGTCGAGCTGCCCGGAATTGTCCCTTAGGTAACCTTATGGCGGACTTTCCAGCGGGCGCGTCGTTTTTTGCTGCCGATTTTCCGTCTGCGTCGAGGTTTTGCCATGCGCATCTCCTGAGTCTGGTATCAAAAATCAGTTTCGTTTCGGGTACATTGCTGTTATTATAGATGAGGCTTGGAAAATTGCAAGTGCGAGGATTTTTTATTTCGTCTTGGGAGACAGAAAAATGATTCAATGCGCAGAATGCGAATTTTATTCGGTGTCGCCGGATGGGCGACGGACGTTTCGGTGCGATCCGTTTGTTAACATTAAAGAGCCGGAGTGCCTACAAAAGTGGCAGCTTCTTCGGCTGGATATGATGGTGTCGGGCTTTCAGAGTATGCGGATGTTCCAGCAAAAAATGGAGCCCATGCAGGACAAGCTGTATAAGTATGTCCAGCGTGAATTAGATGACATAGAGGATGCAGATAGTTGGAAATTTATGGATGACCTGGAGGACGAGGACGGCCCGGAGGATCCGGACTCGCCGGAGTCGGGCGGGCTTTTATAGGGGATGTGAGAAGTTTCCCGTTGAAACGCAATAATGCTTGAATTCAAACCGTCTACCCTTCTGCGACAACCTGTGTAATGGCCGAACAACAACCATCGACATTTATTGAACGGTTATGCAGCCGTGATGACAGTGCCTTTGACGAACTGGTCGATCGCTATGCGGGCCGATGCTATGGGTATTTTTATCGGCTGTGCGGCAATGGGGAACAAAGTGAAGAGTTCGTCAGTG
>PXAQ01000033.1 GCA_003567095.1 Phycisphaerae bacterium | reverse complement strand
GGGCAATGCCGAAGTACTCTTTCAGGGCCGTATCCAGCAGATCGATCGGCTCAAACACGCAGCCGATAGTGAACGTGTTGCGAATATCAAACAATGCCTCGTGGATGGTCGCCAGCGCCAGCTTCAGCGGTCCGCCGACAAACATCATCGCCTTGCGCGGCGACTTGCAGCGCTCGGCGAGCAATTCAGTGTGCCCGGGCCACTTGCCCCCGGCCAGCTTCCAGCTTGTTTTGCTGATGGGGGCGGTCACCACCGCGTCGATCAGTCCGTCGCGGGCGGCGTCTATCGCATCCAGGCAAAAGCGGATGGACGCCTCGCCGGAGGCGCGTGTCGGAACGTGAATCCACGTCGGCGGCGAATAGTCGTCATAGTCGGCCACCGCGACTTGACGGGGGTAGTTGCGGTTGAGTTTTTCATGTGGAAATCGAAACCAGAACGGCTCCAGCTCCGCCAGGTCGGCAGCGTACTCCAGCGCTTCGTCCAGACCGAAGATGATGAACTTGGCCTGGCGACGCAGCAGTGGGTCGGCCAGCGCCTTGACGATGATCTCCGGGCCGACGCCGCCGGGGTCGCCCATTGTGATGCCGATCACCAGGTCGCTGCCGATCAGTCGATTTGTGCCGTTTGATGCCGTCATTTCTTATCGCAGCACAGTGCCTTGAGAGTGAGTATTTCGGTTTCGCTGTTGCCCCCCCCCACGGCCTGACTAAAAGCCAAGCGCTTTAAGTTTTTCTACGGTCAGCGTATCGCCGTCGGGCAGTAATTGTTCAACCTGGCGGCGGATGACTTTAACGAGGATGTCGATTTCAATATTTACAACATCGCCAACGCGGGACATCTGCCAAGTCGTTTCCTGAAGCGTCGTGGGGATCAGCGCCGCTTCAAAGCCCTTTTCGTCCAGCGCCGCGACAGTCAGGCTGATGCCGTCAACAGCGACCGAGCCTTTTACGACCATCTGTGCCAATAATTCCGAGGCAGCTGTGATGCGAAACGTCGCAAAATCGCCGTCTTTGCGAATATTTGCGATGGTCCCAAGTCCGTCGATATGGCCCTGGACGATGTGGCCGCCGAAGCGTCCCTGGGCGCTCATGGCCCGTTCGAGATTGACCTTGCTTCCGGGTTTGAGGCTTTTCAGGGTGGTTCTGGCCAGACTCTCGCCGCTGACGTCGAACTCAGCGCAGCTTCCCTGCAGGCGCCGCACCGTCAAACAGACGCCGTTAACGGCAATGCTGTCGCCAAGCTGCGCATCGTGGCCAACTGTCGACCCCAGATCGACATGCAGGGTCATCTGTTTGCCCGCGGGGGCCGCTCGACGCACCACGCCGATCGCCTCAATTAATCCCGTAAACATTTCAATTCCCATCGGTTGTATACATTTTCCAGACAATCTATGGATACTACGTCCGGCCCGGGCAAAAGTCAAATGTGTTTTGCCGCGTGCAAGGCGGGCGGATTTCGTTTTTACTTGGTTTGAGGCCCCAGCCCTGTTATACTGTTCGTTTGCGTTAAAATACGCATTTTAACTGGTTATTACAAAACAATCTGCAATCATCGGAGAATCAAGATGCGAACAAAGCAACTCTGTTTCAGCGGCTTTGTGGTGCTGACGCTGCTTGCGGTTGCTTGCGGAACAGCCGGGGCCAACGTGGACGCTCGCCGCGAACGGTTGCGCCAAGAAGCGCAGGCCGCTTTTGGGGATATTGAGCAGGCCCTTGTCGGCATCCTTGAGAACGTCAACCGCAACCAGCAGCCCGACGAGCGACTGATTCAGGACGCAGCGGATCTGCTGCAAGCCAATCGGCGTAATGCCCCCCTCTACGATAGTCCAGAGCGTGCGGTCTATATGCTGCTGCAGTCCTGGACGGCGTATTATCAGGACGATCCGGTCAATACCATGAACTGGGCGGTGCGCGCCTGCCGTGAAGATAAAAACAACGGCGATGCGTGGATCAGCCAAACACTATTTTCGCTGATTCACGGACGCCGGCCACTTGAGCCGTCGGCGCTGCAGCAGCAGCAACGCCCGCCGGTCGAACGACGGCCTCGGCAGCGTCCGCGTCGCGGGCAGCAAACCGAGCCGGCCGAGACTGCTCATCAGGATAGCAGCGCCCCATCGTTTGGCCAGGCGGGGGTTTTGGATTTTGATTTGAGCCAGGTTCGGTTCGATCTGCTTGGCAGCCGTGTGCCCGTCACCGACACGCTCGATGGCGATCCCGGACAGGTGGCCGATAGACTCGGCGGCGATATCTTTTGTGTGTTGATTGCCCCGGGCACAAACGGCGCCGAGCCAAATGAACCCGGCCAACCGCAGCGGCAAGGGCTTGCTGAAGAGTCGCATCGCTCGTTTGACATACCGACCAACAACCACAGCCCCCACAGCGACACAGACAGCAGCCGCGATGCGCAGCAGGTGTATTTTCAAGGACTGCGCAGCGCACTACATGCACACGAAGATGTGGTCTTTTTTGAGATCGATCCGGAGGCCCTGGAAATGTTGGGGCAACTGGCACACTATGATCAGGACGCGTTGCCGGACGGCCTGGCCGAGAATGCCGGCGCCGCGGCGGCAGCAGCGCTGTCTCAATTGCAGGGTTTGGAGCCGTTTATGGTCATTGCCGAAAGCGACGGCCAGGTCAGATATGCAGGTGTGGCCGGCGGCTTTATGCCCGCCTTTATTCTCACGCATTTGACCGATGTTCCGATTGACCTGGACGAACTGAAACCGGCAACCGATACGGATATAAGCGATGATGAGCGTGGTTTCGACATGGACAGGATGCCGCACGACATCAGGCTGAGTGATCCGAATGCCCCGAGACATCCCGCTGAACCCAATCAGGTGGCCGATCCCAATCAGCCGGCCGCGGCGCATCAGACCATTGCCCCGGAGCCGGAGCAGGAATTTGCCCAACTGCCCGAACATCGTCGTCTCGAGGCGGAAAGACGGATGGCGCCGATTCGTGATTTCTTTATGGAAGCCCCGCGACGAGGCGTTTACAGTTACAAGCGCGGCGTGGATATGTGCCGTGCCATCATTCGGGACTATCCCGGCACTGAATATGCCCACGAGGCCCGCCAGATGCTTCGGCAGGTGCCCGAACGCCATCGAAGCCGCTACAACATCACCGACGAAGACATGGGGCTGTAATCTGTGTTCAGATAAACGCATGATCACAGGCCTGGTAAAACCGATACTGTTGTCCTGAGGGGCACTCAACACGAATGGGAAAATGAGATGAATGAGAGAAGATACACAAGCTTTTGTACTTTTCTACTGATTGCCGCGTTTTTAGCAGTGCCGGCTCTGGCGACGGAGACGCATTTTGCGTATCCCGGGCCGGATCCGGATCGTGATGTCAAAGATATTTCGTTTTATCACGCGCCCGACGACGACGGCCTGCTGCGCAATATTGACGGCTCGCGCCCGCGCAATGTGATCCTGCTGATTGGCGATGGAATGGGCGTTAATCACGTCACACTGACACGGTTGCGATCGGTCGGCCCGGACGGGCGGCTGCATATGGAACGGATGCCGTTTTCCGGACTGATGCGCACGCACTCGGCCAACCGGCTGGTCACCGATTCCGGCGCCGCGTCCACGGCGCTGGCGACCGGCATTAAGACCGACAACCGCCGCATCGGCACCGCCCCGGACGGCACGCCGTATATCAGCATTCTCCAAAAGGCCCGCGACCACGGCTACCGCACCGGAATCGTGGTCAACTGCACCCTCAGCCACGCCACGCCGGCCGGGTTTGCCGCCCATGTTGAGCATCGCCGTATGGAACCGGAAATCGCCCGGCAGATGCTGGCCAATCGCGTCGATATTCTGTTTGGAGGCGGACGCAATCACTTTTTGCCCGAGCCGCACGGCACGCGCCAGGACGGCCTGAACCTGATCGACGAAGCACACGATGCCGGGTACCAGGTGATTTATAATCGTGAGCAGCTACGTGAGCTGGAGTCCGGGCCGGTGCTGGGGCTGTTTGCCAACGGCGCGATGACGACCTATGCGCCGGAGCCGATGCTGGACGAAAAGACCCGCGCCGCGATTGAGATGCTCAGCAAGCGGTCGGACACATGGTTTGCGCCGCGGCCGAAATTTTTCATGATGGTCGAGGGCGCCCAGATCGACTGGGCCGGCCATGCCAACGATACGGACAATACCGTCCGCCAGACGCTGCTGTTTGACATGGCCGTCAAGGAAGCGATCGACTTTGCCAAAGACGATCGGCGGACGCTGGTCATTGTCACCGCCGACCACGAAACCGGCGGCCTGCTGATTCAGGGCGGCCTGGACAACCCGCGGGCCAACTGGAACAGCGGCGGCCATACCGCCGGCGATGTGCCGATTTATGCCTTCGGCCCCGGGGCACAGCGGTTTACCGGGACGCTGGACATCACCGATATTCCGAAAATCATCGCCGACCTGCTGGGCTTTGACAACTTCCCGGCGCCGCTGGAAACCGCCGCCGGCGACACGGCCGCCCAGCCCGCCGGCGCAGCAGCAAGCGGCTACTAATCGCAGGAAAAAAGCATCATTACAGACAACGCCAACATCGTACTGATCGGGATGCCCGGCGTCGGCAAGAGCACCGTCGGCGTCCTGCTGGCCAAGCGGCTGGGACGCTATTTTCTGGATACCGATGTGCTGATCCAGGTCGCCTGCGAAACATCCCTGCGCGAATTGATCAAGCAGCGGGGAATGGCCGGCTTTTGCCGCGTTGAACAGGAGTACATCGCCTGCCTGGATATCAAAAACGCCGTCATCGCCACCGGCGGCAGCGCCGTCTATTACGCCTCATCCATGAACGCCCTCAAAGCCAACGGCGTGATCGTCTATCTGCACCTGCCGCTGGCCGATCTTCAAAGCCGCCTGGGCGATCTGAACG
>PXAQ01000266.1 GCA_003567095.1 Phycisphaerae bacterium | reverse complement strand
GAACAATGTACTTTTTATTCATGGCGGGACTCCATAAAAAATCCTTTACAGAGTCATTATCGGACATACCTAGTAAGAATATTTAGTTTTTACAGAGCACTAGTGGCAAGCTCTGCGTGATTTACCCGAATCCATTTTTCGGTCTGGACAATCGTTCATGTATTATGTTCCTGCATCGGACAGGGAAAGATGCCGCTCCAGCATCGCGATGAGTGCTTGCCGGTCAATCGGCTTGCTCAGGTAGTCATCGCATCCGGCCTGGCGGCATTTCTGATCGTCACCCTTCATCGCGTTTGCGGTCAGCGCGATGATCGGCAGCTTGTGCCCCTTGCGCCGCAGCGCCCGCGTCGCGTCATAGCCGTTCATCACCGGCATCTGCATGTCCATTAACACCAGGTCGACGTGCTCTCTTTCAAGACAGTCCAGCGCTTCTTGTCCATGCTCGGCCAGCAGCACTTCAACGCCCATCCGCTCCAGCACCACCCGGATCAGGGTCTGGTTGGCACGCGCGTCCTCGACGACGAGAATCCGCGCGTCAAGGTGTGTCTTGTCCGGCTCGCCCGGCCGGGCGGACGCATCATCTTGCAGCATTTTGTCCAGCGCGTTGTAGGCATCGGCCTTGGACGCCTTTTGCACGTCCACGCCGGCCGGAATCGACAGCCTAAAGACCGAGCCCTTGCCCGGCTTGCTGGACAGGGTCAGGTTGCCGCCGAGCAGGCCGGCCAATTGCCGCGTAATCGTCAGTCCCAGGCCGGTGCCGCCATATTTGCGGGTCGTGGTGTTGTCGGCCTGCGAAAAGGCCTCGAATATCTGCTGCTGTTTTTCCGGCGAGATGCCAATGCCGGTATCTTCCACATCAAAGTGGATATAATCCGTATCATCGCGGCGCTCGATTTGGATATTCACAAATACATGCCCCTTTTCGGTGAACTTGATGGCGTTGCCCACCAGGTTGATCAGGCACTGCCGCACGCGCACCGGATCGGTTTTGATCACCGCCGGCAGTTCGTCGCAGCGCAGAATCTCAAACGCCAGCCCCTTGTCCCGTGTCAGCGGCCGCAATACAGACTCCAGCTCGGCCAGAAACGATTCGGTCTCCACCTCAATAATCTCAGTCTCGAGCTTGCCGGCCTCAATCTTGGAAAAGTCAAGGATATCATTGATCAAATCCAGCAAGCTGCGCCCGCTGTTCAACACGGTTTTCACAAAGGACAACTGCTCCTCGGCCAGCGGTTCCTCGGCCAGCAATTCGCTAAAGCCGATAATGGAATTCATCGGCGTGCGAATTTCGTGGCTCATATTGGCCAAAAACTCACTTTTGGCCTGGTTGGCGTCAGTAGCCTGCTTGGCCATCAGGTTGGCTTTTTCGACCGACAGCCTAAGCTGGCTGTTGATGTGTTTCAGCTCGGCGGTGCGCGCCTGAACAGTCTCCTCGAGCTGATCGCGATGCTGTTCCAGAGCCTGCTGGGCCAGGTGCCGTCGGTCGATCTCCTGCTCAATCACATCCAGCATCTTATTGAATTCATCAATCAGGATACCGACCTCGTCACGGCTTTGCCGCTTGGCACGCCGGGAATAATCCTTGCTTTCGGAAACCTGCCGCGTCAATTCAACCAGCGACACAATCGGCCCGGAGATGAATTTCTGCAAATAGACCGACAGCAGGAAGCCGATGATTCCGGCAAAGCCGATCATCAGGCCAACAAGCGCCGCATTGCGAGACAAGTTCTCGGTCAACTCGCTCATATCCGACGTAATCACCAATGTGCCAAACGCCTGATCGTCCATCGTTATCGGCTCAAAAACCGTCAAGGTGCCATTTTCGATCGAGTAGCCCTGATCCTGCAGCACAGGGTCTGTTTGTTCGCTGAACCGGGACCCCCGGTAGACGGCAAACGGCTCGCCTGCCGGCGTATAAATCGTCGCCTGGATAATCGTGGAGGTGACCCCGTACGATTGCAGCGTCACCTCAGCGCGATCGGCGTCCTCGTACATCACCGCCGCCACAACAGACTGCGCCGTCATTTCGGCTTGCATCCGGGCATTTTGGATCATCTGCTCACGAACCGACACCTGCGCCCAGGCAATAAATACCCCGCCGGCAATGACCAGCGTGGTGATGCAGCTGGCCGTAATAATCAAGATCAGTTTTTCACGAATTGTACGCTTAAAGCTTATCATTGTTTTTTCTCAGAGTGCTCAGGTCGATGAACGCGTCGGGCCAGCTTGAGCAACTGGGAGCCAATGGTGATCTGCTCGGTTTCGGCGCGTTCCAAATGAATGTCGAATCGCACACGCTGCTTTTCTATCACAAAGCCAAACATGCCCACGCGATCGCCGCAGATGGTGTCCGTCTCCAATCGGATATTTAAAATCTGCTTTTGTAGACATATCAACCGGTCTGTGTGCGTAAAGCTCGTTTTTTACAATAATTCGTCATTTTTGCGCATAACACAGTGTCGTCTGAAAAGAACCCGCACTTAACCAAATAGCACCTACAAAACTAAGTCTTGATATTTTCAGGGGTAAACGTATAGTGGGCCATCTCATACAAAAAATGACTTCAGGAAATGACAAGGACATCGATGCAGAATTTAACTACCCTGATTGACGGCTTCAAACGGTTTCAGAGACATTATTACGTAGAGGATACATCGCTTTACGACCAGCTTCGCGTCGGCCAGCGGCCCCAGGTACTGGTGATCGCATGCAGCGACTCGCGGGTGGATCCGGCAATTTTGACCGACAGCAAGCCCGGCGATCTGTTCGTGGTGCGGGATGTGGCCAACATCGTGCCGCCGTATGAAAAAAACGCCCCGGACAACGGCGTCAGCTCGGCGGTCGAATACGCCGTGCGGCATCTGAACGTTGCCCATGTCCTCGTGCTGGGCCATTCCCATTGCGGCGGCATCGACGCCCTGATGCACTGCGACAGCGATCATCCCAGCGGGGAATTCATCGACCAGTGGGTGATGACCGCCCGCGCGGCACGGCAGAAGATCGAACGTGAAATGCCCGACGAGGACGAGCAGAAAAAGGTCTGCGCCTGTGAGCAGGCCTCGATCGTGGTGTCGCTGAAGAACCTGATGTCATTTCCGTGGGTGGCCAAGGCGGTGCAGGCCGGACGGCTGCGACTGCACGGCTGGTATTTCGACCTGGACACCGGCGATTTGCTGGCCTGCGACATCGACACGGGCACATTTGCGAAAATTGCATAGGCAACAGAGGTCAGAAGACAGAAGTCAGAAGTCAGAGGACAGAGGGTAGAGGATGGTTATTTTTTGCTGCGGGACTGGGCGTGGCGGATGTGGGCCAAGAGTTTGCCGCGGCCGTCGGCGGTCAAATAGTTTTCAATCTGGCGGAGGTTGCGTTTGTCGTAGTACTGCAGCAGGGCGATCTGGAGCTTTTTGTCGGCCCGGCCTCTGGGCACGACGATGCGTTTGCTTTTTGGGCTTCGGCCGGAGACATACATCGCCGTCGACAGCGCAAGCGGGGCGGGGACGAAGTCCTGCACCTGCCGGGGCCGCCAGTTGCGCGATACCAGATACTCGGTCAGCGCCAAGGCGTCTTCATTACTGCAGCCCGGATGGCCGCTGATGAAATACGGCACCAGGTACTGCTCTTTACCCGCGCGGGCCGAGGCCTGGGCAAAGCGGGCCTCAAACTCTTTGAACACCTCAAAACCGGGCTTTCGCATCAGATTCAGCACATGCGGGCAGTAGTGTTCGGGCGCGACTTTCAGATGGCCGCCGACGAAGTGGCCGGCCAGCAGTTGGATGTAGTCGCGGCTTTTCAGCGCCAGGTCGTGGCGAATGCCGGAGGCGACGGTGCTGCGAACCTTTCGCTTTTGGCCCTGCTGCCACCGTAATACACGCTCCAGCAGGCCGACCATCCGGCTGTGATCGCCCGGCAACTTGGCGCACGGCGCGGGGAACAGGCAGCTTTCGCGCCGACATGTCGCGGCGTCCGGACAGCTCATGCCGTACATATTGGCCGTCGGGCCGCCGATGTCGGAAATCGTGCCCTTAAAGTCCCTGTGCCGGATGATCTGACCGGCCTCGGCCAGAATGCCGTCCTCTGAGCGTGAGGCGATCTGTTTGCCCTGGTGGAAATATATCGCGCAAAAACTGCACCCGCCAAAACAGCCCCGATGGGTGGTGATGCTGAACCGCACCGGCTCCAGCGCGGCGATGCCGCCGGCGCGGGCGTACATCGGATGGGCGTCGCGGGTAAAGGGCAGCGCATGCAGCGTATCCAGCTCAGCTTCGCTCAAGGGCGCCGCAGGCGGATTGACGACGATACGGCCGGGGTCTTGCTCCTGAACGACCGGTTTGCCGCCGGGGTGGGCCTGTTGTTGGTAGGCAAGCTGAACATCCATAAACCGCTGCGGGTCGGCGTGGATCGCCTCGCGATTGGCCAATAGCACCGCATTGGCCGGCGGCTGAATGTCGCGCACGATGCGATAGGCCAGGCCGGGAATGTCATTCATTGCGTCAACCGACCGCCCGGCCGCCAGTCGTCGGGCCACCTCGAGCGTTGCCCGCTCGCCCATACCGTGGATGAGCAGGTCGGCCTTGGCGTCGATCAGCACCGAGCGTTTGAGCCGGTCTTCGATATAATCGTAATGCACCATCCGCCGCAGGCTGGCCTCCAGTCCGCCCAGCACAATCGGCACATCCTTGAACGCCTCCCGGGCGCGGGCGGCGTAGGTCAGCAGCGGCTTGTCGGGCCGCAAGTCGGTCCGTCCGCCGGGGCTGTAGAGGTCCTCGCGGCGGCGATGGCCCAGCGAGGCGTAATTGTTCAGCCGCGAATCGATGCAGCCGGAGGTGATGCCCCAAAACAGACGGGGCCGCCCCATCGCCCGGAACGGCTCGACGCTGCGCCAGTCCGGCTGCGG
>PXAQ01000084.1 GCA_003567095.1 Phycisphaerae bacterium | reverse complement strand
GGCGTAGTGGCGTAGTTTTTCGTCGAACTTTTGCAGTTCGGCTTGCTGCTTGATCAGTTTGTCACGTTCCTTTTGCAGCCGCTTGCCGTGGGCCGTGCTGGTGGCGGCGGTAATGTCGTCCTTGAGTTGTTCGATCCGGGCCTCCATCCGGCCCAGCAGTGGGATCACGTACTCGGTACGCATCCGAGGCAGGGTGCCCTCGTGGTAGCGGTGCAGGTACACCAGGCACTCGAAGGCCCCCAGCTTGCCGCTGGTGAACTTCCAGTAGATCGGTCGCCGCTTGTACATCGACAGATGGTGTTTGAAGAACCCTTGGCTCAGGTAGCGGCGGATCGTATCTCGCGACGACTCGCCCTTCTTCGGCCCGAGGCTCTCGGCGATGAACACCAAGTTCTCTTCCAAGTGCTGCTTCGGCCACGCAGTCGCGATGAATTCGACCACCCGGTTCGGCGCATCGTCCGGGAACCAGTCGGTATCCGTGATCGGGATGATGCCGTCGTCGTCAGCCGTGAATGTCTTGTACCTGCTCAGATCGAAGCCACGGTTGCCGCTGTGGGCGTAGATCAAGCCCGGTTCATCAAGGCTGTAGCGTCCCATCATGCAGCCGATGGCGTAGGAGATCAGACGCTTGATGTCTTCCTCACGGTCGGGACGGTAGAGAGTGATTTGATCTTCGCTGACTTCGGGTGAGAGTTCATCTTCGAGGCTATAAGCTTCGATGAAAAGGCGATTGTTCTCCTCTTCAAGCTGCTTCATCCTCTTGAAGCGGACGAGACGTTCTGAATCTGCCGCCTCTTGTGACTGTCTTATCGTAGGGCCACTGTGGTGGATGCTGGGCAGAGATTGGAAATCCCAGGATGTTTCGCGCGAATCCCAATCGTTCCGGGCCAGAGTAACCGCCTGCTGGCAAGTAGAATGAACTTCTTCCTTGTCGACATTCGGCACGACTGGAAGCGATGACACATTCCCAACCTGGAAATTGACGGTAGGGTTCAGGATCATCATTAGATTAAATGCGACCTTTGAGCATAAGAACCCAAGAACCGCATAACGTTCGCTAGGAGGCGGAAATGCCGATGAGCCACCAACGTCGAAGAGGAATCCCTGATCAGAAATGCGAACGCCAAAAAGTGATGAGCTTACAAATGACCAGCTTATTCCCTCTTTGAAATAGTATTCGGCGTTGCGAATCACAGTGGTTGGGCGATTGTCGAAGAGTTCTTTCCCATCATTCGCCCAGTTGACCAGAAACTCGTTGTTGCCGTACCAGCGGCGATACTCCCCGCCTTTGTTGTAGGGGAACCACTTCTTGGCCGACTGCTTTGCGGCCTCCCGAGACGGCAAACAGAACCCAATTTTGGACTGCGAGACTTCTGGCCAGAAACGCAGGAAGCGTGCATTATCCGCAGTCGCCATTCCTTGCCTTGGCTCTGCGATGTCGCCCAACCTCTGTCCTCGTCTAAACACATTCCGCATCACATCGCTGACCCAGTACGCTATTGGGCTCCCTGGAATCGATGCAAAATCAGCACTCCTCGAACTGTATGTAGCCACCTGGTGAAATCGCTCTTGGAGTTCATCATTGCTGGCGACACTGCCTTGGCGGTGAAACAGACGCCGATAGCTTCCACCGTATTCGGGAAGAAAAGCATTGCGGATTGTGAACGCACAGCTTCCGAAGTCCGAGCCAAAGACACCTCGACCATTGTGGATAAACGTCTCGACAGTTTGGTGAGCGATCAACGATGCTCGCATCGCTTCAAAACTGGTGAGGAACATCCAGTTTGGGATGGTTATCATGCCGATAAAGCCGTCTTGCTTGGCGATGGCAGCGTTACGCTGTATGAAGCACGAATAGAGATCAGGCTTTGAATGTGCGTATTCCCTGGTCACGAACCTCTTCAGAGTCGGCGAATAATACTTACTGCCCATGTACGGAGGGTTTGTTACGACCGCATCATACTTCCCAGCCAGAATTCGAGCCTGCCGGACGAGTGTTTCGGCTGCTCTTGTCATCCTCTGATCGAATATCTTACCGTGGGTCAAAACGTCCTCGGCTCGCTGTGCGATGGTAGGTAGCCTGTCAACTAGCGTCTTGGGGACTTGGATTAGGGATCCCAACGCCTTTGCCTGCTCGAACAGGTCAATCAGGTGGTCCATTTCCACTTGCGAGAGGTTGCCTCCCGAGCTGCTGAGCGTTTCCTCGTGGGCCGTCGGCTGATTCAACGCCTCCGTAATCTCCCTCGCATCCATCCCTCTGCTGTCTTGGATCGCTATGACATTCAGCTTCACCTCGGCGTCGAAGATTCGTCGATCATCCGCCCTGGCTTTCATCATCAACGCGAAAGCCGCAAGCTGGGCGGCTCGGTCGTCGATCTCCAGGCCGTACAGGTTCTTCTCCAGGATCAGCCGGGGGATGTCTCGGGCTCGGTAGCCGCGTTCCTGGTAGATGGCTTTCATCAGGTCGTAGGCTTCGACCAGGATGTGTCCCGAGCCGCACGCGGGGTCCAGCAGGGTCAATTCTTCCGGGTTCAGTTCGGTGGGCGTAATCGCTTTGAGCTGCTCCTGGACCTCGGGCGTCTGCTCGGCGGGCTCGATGTAATACTCCATCTGCGTTTTGAGCGGCGAATCGGGGTACGTCGCCATCCACTGCCGACCGAGGCTGTTCTGGACCAGGTACTTGACGATCCAGTTGGGGGTGAACAATTGGGTGGCGGCCGGGATGTCCTCGCTCTTGACGACCTTGCCGATCACCTGATCCTTCTTCTCCGAGATGTAGAACTGGTACAGCCAGCCGATGATCTCGACTTCCTGCCAGTCGTCTTCGTCGATGCTGGCGACCAGTTTGCGGATCGGGGAATCCGAGTGCAGCAAATTGTCGGGCAGCAGCAATTCGGTTTCGTCGTCGATCGGCTCGAACAGAAACGGCATCGCCCGGTACAGGGCATGGCACTGGGCCAAGAGCAACATCCGGTACAGTTCCGGCTCCTGATCGCCGTCCAGCTTCATCTGGACAACCGTCTGACGGTCGATGCCCGGCAGCTCCACATGTTCGGCGAATCTCAGGATCTCGGGGGTGTTGTCAGTTGTCAGTTGTCCGTGCTCAGTTGTTGCAGTACCCGCGACTGACGACTGCCCACTGCCGGCTGACAAAACCCGGTAGCCGTGGTCCAGGTAGCCGTGCAGCTCCATGTAGCGGATGGCAACGAAGCGGTTGAACCAGGTGTAGGCCATGGCTTCCATCGTCTGCTGGAACCCGTCGCGGGCGATCCGTTGCTCCAATCGCTTGCGTTTGGCGACGACCGACTTGGGGAACGCTTGGCCGCCGATCACGGTCACATCGTCCTGCTCGGTCAGCGGCTGGATCTTCTTCTCGGTCAGGCCGTAGAACGCGGCACGGTCCGTGACCACCTGGATGAATTCACGTCGAGCCAGCGGAGCGTAGGTTTTCAGTTTGTTGCGGTTCATGGGATTGGGCAGTCGTCAGTGGTCAGTTGGCAGTTGGCAGTGGTCGTCTATTCACAGTCGTCAGTGGCTTATTTGATTCTGATCCTTTGGCCACTGGCTATGGCGGCGTCAAGTTTTGCTTTCAGTTTGGCGATGAATTGTTCCACATCGCGTTGCGTCTCCAGGTATGTGGCCGTCAGGTAATCAGTGGGTTGGATCGTGCAATGGGGCTTAATCGCTGGTTTCTCTGGTGCCGGCGATGGTTCCGCGACAACACCGGGCTTCACGGGCGGGTCGGCTACCGCCTTTTCGATCTTGGTCAGGGCCGTCTCGAAGCACTGCTCGGCTCGCTGCTGGGCCTGAGCGATGTGCGCGATGCTCTCCTGGGATTGAACACCGCTGCGCAGCCTGTCGAGCGGGTCCAAGCATTCCGATCGCAGCTTGGTATCGGCAGCGGCTCGGTCCAATTCCTGCTTGACCTGATCAGCCAGCTTGTCGATCTCCGTCACGGCTTCGACACGCTTGGCAGTCACCAGGGTGGTGTTCACTTCGTCTACGGTGCGGATCAGCCCTTCGGCGTCTTTGATCATGCCGTAGGGAGCTGGGGCGTTCAGGATCTCGTGCATCCGCCGCAACGCCGGTGCCGACCGGTCGTCCTGATCCAATTCCATCTTGTTCAAACAGAATCGGTCGTGGCTCTTGCGGAGCTTGTCCCAGGTGGGCTTCTGGTGCTCGTAGAAGTGCTCCAGATCGTGGTAGTTGTCGCTCAGGTCCAGCAGGTCGGTCTTGCGGCCGTTGAACCGTTCGATGAACTTGACGCTGTCATTGGCAGCCAGCAGGGCACTGATCAGGGTCAACCCTTCGGTGATCTCTTCCCGACCAGGGTAGTGCTCGGTCTCGGCCAGGGATTTATAGCCGCTCAGCGATGTCTGCCAGTCTCGCAGCCTGCCGGTCAGGAAGTCGAACAGAGCGTCCTCGCCGTCCGGTCCCATGCGGGCGAAGACGTCCTTGCCCAGCGCCCGAGCCGCCTGGATCGCCTTGGGGTCGGTCGTGTGGCGTTTGATCACCTGGATCTTACGCCATTTGGCCGAGGTGGAGATGGCGGCGTACACCTTGTCGGTGGGCAAGACGGCCGCGTCCATCATGATACTGACTTCGCCCAGGACGATCAACCGAGCCAGCAGGATCAACGTCTGTTCGGGCGGCCAGCCGTACGGACGGCGGGCGTAGCGGCCTTCCAACATGTCGTGCAGCACGATCTGCTTGTTCGCCGCTGCGCACAATTCCACGTAACTGCGGAGGTCATCGACGGCTTGGGGGTTGCTTTCCTCCAGGTTCAGGTCCAGGGTCATTTGGGCCACGTCATTGCTGCGGAGGATGGCTTGGATCTCTCGAAGGGGTTCCGGGTGCAGGTGTTTCAAATAGCCCATCTTGTTGAACGTGTTGGTCACCAAGTATTCGAGAGCG
>PXAQ01000166.1 GCA_003567095.1 Phycisphaerae bacterium | reverse complement strand
CATAACCTGCCGGCCGGAATTCTTTATATCTGAAATACAACACGCTTTTTATCGGTACTATTCGATGTGATGACACATCATAATCCAGCGCTAAAACGTCCCTGTCTAATACGACAGCGCCACTTTGTTCGTAAGTCCTTATTTTACGTTGGTGGAAAATTCAGAAAAACCGTCTTATTGATGTCATAAAGTCGATTTCCATTTAAAACCAGCACTGTCATATTAAGGTACTAGTGCAGTTTGTGTGTTCTTGTTCCCTGAAATATCAGCAAATCCAGCAGTGAAATTTTACGGATCACTGAAAATTTTTTTAATTACGCACCTTGAATAGTTTCTTTCTCGAGGGACGCCCGCAGGCCCTCCGCCTGCTTACCCCGAAGCGCATTATCGCCGACTTGAGCGTCCGATAACCGTTTTTGCAGGTGTGTGTTTATAGCATTATCCTGCAGACTGTATATGCGGATCAAAATATCTTTAATTGTGCGCCGCACAGTCGTGATCGGACAACCCAGCGCATTGACCAAGTTGTCTATCGCCTCGGGAATTGTAAAGCCGCTTTCGAGAATAATATCGGCCAAGTCCTGATCGGGGGCATTGACCATCTCCACAGCTAGGCGAACCGCGTCAATATGGTCCGGCATTTGAGCGCCGGCCATCAATCGGTACATCTGGATGTAGTCTTGCAGCAGGCGAATCCAGCGGTGGTCGGTGGTAAAGGCGTTATAGGACAGCTCATTGTAGCGCAATCGACGCGGGCGACCGTTTTTGTCGACATAGCGAAGCCGCTGTCCGCGGGTGTAGACCTCCACCGCGTCCAACATGGCCTCCAGCAGCGCTTCGCCATTAAACCCGCTGAATTTGATGCCGTTGGGCGGTGTGTGCCGGTCACCGAAGTCGCGGTCGGCAACCGTCCGGATCAGGCCGTCCTGGTGGTGAGCGATGACCGGAGTTCCGCCGGCGTGGGCCTCCTGCTGGCTGATGCCGCAGGGCTCGCCGACCTCGCCGCCGGAGGGCATCACGAAAAACTGGCTGCCGACATACAGATTGCGATAGAGCGACGGCGACAGCGAGCCTTCCGGATAATAGGCGAAGCGTCCCTGAAATTCCGGCTGGGCGGCAATCCGGCGAAAATGCATGTCGTAGCGCCGTCCGTCAAAACTGTCCTCGACACGTCCGCAAATCACGAACTGGATACGCCGATCGCAGGACAGAAAGTATTCCAGCACCGTTTGGCCCATCATTTTCCACGGCTCATACGTCACCCATCGCCGTCCTGCCGTCTCATAGACCTTCCAATCAACCAGCAGCTCAAAGCCTTTCTGTTTGCAGATGCGGTGCAGCATTGAAAAAATCACGTGTTGGGTGTGCTCGTCATCTGGCGTGAGCCAAATATGCGGGTCGTTTTGCAGGGCGGGCTTGGCCAGTTTCTTGGCGCGGGTGTACTTGGAAAACAGACGTTTTCGGGCGGCCCTGTCGTGTGTTTCGATAATGCTTTTTTTGGAGCGGAACCAGAAGCGCTGCCGCGGGGCCATATTAAATCCGTTTCGCCGCCCGAAAAAACGTCCCTCGGCCTCAAGCCGCTCAAAGAGCCAGGCGTGCTGAAAGACGTTCGGTTCGGCCAGCATCCGGGCTTTCATCGCGCGGCTGACCGTTCCGATATAATCGGAGGTCTTGAGCATGGTCGACATCACATCGATCCGCGGTATACCGCCGAGGCCGTCCAGACAGATATCCGAATGGCCGACGGCGTCCAGCCCGATCACAAGGCAATAGAAGTAGCGTTTGAAGGGGTTAGCCTCCTCCATGACGATGCTGTACGACGGATGCGGATTGTGCATCATGCTGCCAACGCGCGTCCGGGCGAAATGGGGGTCTTCGTGGAATGTTGACCAGCGTTTCAGGTAGGCCGGCAGCAGCCAGGTCGGCCACTCGTTGGTCTGGATAATGGACGGATAATAGTTATACGCCCGCAGCGCTTCCAGTGCGCCTTGAGACAGTATCCGTGCCCGCCGCAGTTTATCCTCAGCGGTCAGCCCGCCGTAGGGGACATCGAGGTATTTGGCGTTTTCCAGGTACAGCACTTCGACGCGGCAGCGTTTACCGCGCTTGACGCGAAGCAAGTTGCTGCGCAGGATATTGATCACATCCGGCGCGGTGTTGCGGCGGATGCCCTGCGTGGCGTCGTCAAATTCGGGAAACTGGACAGTGAAGTTGTGCCCGTCGTAACGCGGGCTATAGGTTTTGTGAATGCGCTCCCGGCTGGACTCGTACAGCGGCGTGACGACTACCACGTGAAAGCCCAATTCGCTGAGCACATCGGCGATGTCCGTGGTGTAAATCCCTACGCCGCCGGCGTGTCCGCTGTATTGCGACTCGGGCGAGACCAGCGCGATCGTGCCCAGATTCATTCCGTGCAGGATATCGGCCGCCGAGCGGCAGATACAGGACTTGTAGAGGTTGTTTTCATTGACCGCGATACGCATCAGGTATTCGGTCAGCCTCTGGCGGTGTCGAAAATGCTCCTCGCTGATTTCCGCCAGCAGGGCGGCCAGGCCGGTGTGACCGATTTGATTTTTTTTATCAATCCATGTTGCCAGCGTGATAAACAACTCACTAAACTGTTCAAAACCGTTTTCGGCGTCAGGGTCGATAGCAGCCGCAAATATCTGGGCGGCATAAGAATAATGAACGCGGTCCTGCCGGCCGTAGCGTTGATACCGTGCAAACGAATCCAGCAAAAGCTGTTTGGCGGCGGCTTTTTTACCGGTTTTTTCGAGAAATTCATACACATGCGAGGAAACCGGCTCCAAGATGCCGCCAAAGCCCAACTGCATCAACTCGAGCCCCGACCAGTATTCACGGTACCCTCGCCGTGTGCGGCCTTCGGCGTTGTTATATCGCTCAACGACTTCATAGGTGCTGTTTGGTTTTATAAGCGATGCATTCAGCAGGAAACTGAAGCTGCGCGCGACCGCCTGCTGGCCGGCGTGATAGGATTCCGGAAAGTTAAAGATACACAAATAGACCTGTTTTTTGTAAGACCGCAAAAACGCCGCGATGCGCCCGTTTCCGGTATCGACCGCCTGCGGCAGGCCGCGCACAAATGCGGGGTGGTCATCGACAAACTGAAAGAGGCCGCGCAGGTATTTACCAAATCCCCTAAGAATGGGATAATTGTTCAGAATCTGCTGTCGCGTGCGTTCTTCTTCATGCCAGGGGTGACGAAAGCGGTTATTGACCCAGTGCTTCCAGCATTCGGTATAGGCGATATCGAAGCGATCGGCAATCGTGCCGACCTCCGGCCCCGGCAGACGGCTGATGTGATACATCATCGGACCGTAGCTGCTCAGGGTCAAAAATGCCGCCACCGGCCAGATCATATTCTGATAATTGCTCGCCGGCGATTCCTCGTCGTGGCTGTTAAACAGCGACAGCGTCTGGCCGCCGCAGCGTTGATAGATGTCGGCCAGGTATTTCAGGTTGTCGTTCAGTCCCAGCGGCGCATCGGCAGTTTGTCCGCTGCGGATTAATTCCATGTTTTTGATCAGCGAGTTGTAAGGGATGGTGCCGGCCTTGAGCATCCGTGTCTCGTTGCCGTGCCACTGCTCCGAATAGGCCAGCAGGGCGTTGGGCACAACCTTCTGAATTTTGTAGCACATATACAGCAGCGGGATATTTGGCGCGCTTGTGTTGCGCAGATCCACCGGTTCAAAGCCGCCGTGGGTCACTTCACCGAACAGGCGGGCGGAACTCTGCTGAGACGGATCGACGGGAAAGACGGTATCAAATCCGTGTCCGACATCCACACGCAGGCCAAACCCGAGCCGGGTCAATTCGATGCCGATATCCGCCAGGCGCTCGACATTGTCAAAATCCCGCATATTGACCATAAAGCTGTCCAGCCATTCGCTCCACTCCCCGTCCCATCCGGCGCGGCGTGTCAGGGTTCCTTTGCTGTTCATGATATAGGTCGGGAAGTGGTAGGCGTACTCGGTATTGGCGCGGGAAAAGTGCGAGAGCATACACAGCAGGATTTTCATGCCCAGGGCATCGGCTTTTTTGCGCAGTCGCAGCAGGGCCTCCAGGCCGCCCAGGTCGCGTCGCACTGTTGTGCCGTCAAAAACCGAAAACACCGACGGATCCGGCCCGGCCTCTCCGGCCCAGCCCAGCTCCAGCGCCCCAAGCGGATACAGCCGGGTATAGCCTTCCTTGCGGAAATCTTCAAGCTGCTCGGCCAGATCATCAAACGTGCCGTAGACAAACAACCCGCGCTCGTCTCGGGCCGGCGAGTAATCGTCGTTGAGTTTCAGATTCAAGGTGTCGGCGTAAAAGCTCAGGACCCGCTGGCCGCGTTCATCGGCCATCGACTTGATCATCCCGCAAGACTGCTCGTGAAACTCCTCCCACTGCCAGGTCTTGCCGTTATTCAGCGAGAACTGCACGGCATAATGACACCACCCGTTTCGGTGCGGCAGGGTGGCGGTAAACCGTACCACGCCGCCAATCGGCCGGGCATGAGCTTGCTGCATATGCACGGGCTTTTTGCGGTAGCCGTTGACCGCCCAGAGAATACGGGCGCGGATGTGGTCCTTGCGAACCGTGCGCGGCTTGGGAATATCGACGGTGATCGTTCGCGGTTCGCTGCGCAGTACGGTGCGGTTCAGCCGGCTTGGCGGAAAGGCCGCCGGCCGGTCAGTCAGCAAGTCTTCAAGCAGGGCGGTCACGTCCATCGCCACCGCCCGGCAGCGGCTTTTGTCGGGATGGTTCCAGTAGTAAAGTGCCGAATACAGAAGACGCCGCGCCTCTTTGACGTGTTCCTTGCGGCGGATTTTTTGCTGAAGCGCTTTGACTGCCTCTTTGACCTTGTCCAGGTCGTCGGACAGCAGCATCGCCTCGAACTCGGCAAATTCAGGTTCTCTGGCATAAAAGTGCAGCCGATCCAGCCATGGGCGAATCCATTTGCCGTGATCGTGAAAGATGTCGGTGCGGATATTTCGGAAGCGAATCGACCGGCACGCGCAGGGGGCCGACATCGCGTCCGTGGTGCTCGGCGAGCAGATCCGCACGGCCTTTCGCAGTTCGCCGGGCAGGTGATAGACGATGACCAGGCCGCCAGCGTCCTGATAGGCCGCTTTGAATCGCAACAGGATGCGCTCGGCCTGGCCGCTCTTGACCGTGACTGTCGGACTGAGTTTGCTGACAGCCTCGGCCAGGGCCGCCTTGATCATGGGACGGAGCCGTCTTTTCGAGCCTTTGGCCGCCAGCAGCAGCGTAACGACCGTATCGGTTTTGGCGACCCAGTGCCAGAATTCGTCAAGCAGGATAAGCTGATCGGCCTGTTTGAGGGTTTCCTGCCAGTCCGGCTCGTCAAAAGCAGGCGCCATCGCCCTCAGCTCCGACAGCGTCCCGGCCAGAATATCCTTGTGGGACTGCAGAAAACGAAGGCTGTGCAGCCGGACTTCGGTGATGTGCAATTCAGGATAACACAGATGGTAAAATGCTCGTTCCAGTGCGCCTGTTAGCAGGTAATGGCGCTGTCTCAGACGTCGTTTTTCGGGCTGTAAAAGGGCGCTGTTTAATGTGATCTCGTGGGGCATCAACCGCACCGTACCCTGCTCAAAGGGGCAGAGGCGAATCTGTATCTTACGTTGTAATAATACGTTATAAAAAGAAATATGGCTCTTCTTCAGGCGTGAGACCACCTCGCAAAGGGCGGTTTCGAGAACCAGACGTTCGTCTTGGGCCAGTGTATCAACCGCACTGTCGGAGCTGATGAAATGAACGTTGCACGCCGCGTCAAAGTGGAACACTTCTATTGTGTCCATTGCTTCCTTTGATTTTTGTGTTGTTTTGTATGAGCGTTAAAGGAGCGTATTCGCTTCCATCCGTGAAGAAGTCGGTAACCTTTTGTCAATGATAGATTTGAGAATGTGTTTTTTCAAGTCTTTTTTACATGATTTTAATAGCTTGACTTCATTGGGCTTCTATGTATGATGAATCCTCTGTTCGCTGGGGGTGGTTTGTCCGGGTGCATCGGGCGAATCTGAGAAACACCCTTCGAACCTGATCAGGCGGCCTGCACGTGTGTATGCGGCAGATTTCCTGCGTAGGGAAGCGTATTTTTATCAAACAACGCTCTGTTTTGAAAAATCGCTTCCGATGACGAAGCGATTTTCTTTTTGGGAGTTTGACAGATGGCGACACAACTGGAACACGCACGACAGGGACAGACAACCGATGCCATGCGCCGCGCGGCCGAGCGCGAAGGGATTGCAATCGAGACGGTTCGGCAGGAATTGGCCGCCGGGCGGCTGGTGATACCTGCCAATACCCTGCATCTGGCCGAGAACCTGGAGCCGTGCGCGATCGGCAGGGCGGTCTCGTGCAAAGTCAACGCCAATATTGGCTGCAGCAGCGTGCGGTCTGCACTGGACGGCGAGATTGAGAAAATGAAGGTCGCCCTGGCCGCCGGAGCCGATGCGATGATGGACTTGAGCACCGGCGGCGATCTGGACGATATTCGCCAAAAACTGCTGGCGATCTGTACGGTACCGTTCGGGACGGTGCCGATTTACGAGGTCATTGTCGGGCGGAACGTCGAGGATATCGACTACGACACGATCCTGAAGGTGGCCGAAAAACAGGCCAAGCAGGGCGTGGACTTTTTTACCATTCACGCCGGCCTGCTCAAAGAACACCTCGGCCTGCTCAACGACCGCGTCTGCGGCATCGTCAGTCGCGGCGGGGCGCTGCTGGCCAAATGGATGACCCATCACGGCAAGCAAAATCCGATGTATGAGTTGTTTGATGACTTGTGCGATATTATGCGTGAATATGACGTGTGCTTTTCGCTGGGCGACGGGCTGCGGCCCGGCTGCATTGCCGACGCGACCGATGAGGCGCAGCTTGCCGAGCTGCGCACGCTGGGCGAGTTGACCCGGCGGGCCTGGGCCAAGGGCTGTCAGGTGATGGTCGAAGGGCCGGGGCATGTGCCGTTTAACCAGATTCAGTATAATATGGAGATTCAGCAGGAGCTGTGCGGCGGGGCGCCGTTTTATGTGCTGGGCCCCTTGGTGACGGATATCGCGCCGGGCTATGACCATATTACCAGTGCCATCGGCGGCACCGCCGCGGCGTATTACGGGGCTTCGTTTTTGTGCTATGTTACCCCGCGCGAGCACCTTGGGCTGCCCAACACGGACGATGTCCGCAAGGGTGTGGTCGCCTCGAAAATCGCCGCACACGCCGGCGATGTGGCCCGCGGATTCGGCTCTGCCGCACAGCGGGATCGGGCGCTCAGCACCGCCCGCGCGTCGCTGGACTGGCAAACGCATCTTGAGGCCGCCATCGATCCGGTCACGGCCCGGGGAATGTTCGAGGAGGCCTGTCGGCAAAGCCAGATGCCGGCCGGAACCCAGGGCGAGGATTACTGTACGATGTGCGGACGGGAATGGTGCAGCGTCCGCATCAACAAGGAATTGCGGCAGGCCGGGCAGGCGATAAAATAACAAAAACCGTTTGGCCAAAGCAGTGGGTTTTGGTATAATACAACCCCTTTTGGAGAGGTGTCGGAGTGGCTTATCGAGCAGCCTTGGAAAGGCTGTGTAGGGCTTGTCCCTACCGCGGGTTCGAATCCCGCCCTCTCCGGTCTTTTTTTGCCATCTAATGGCACGTCGCAAATCGCACACCCATAAGCTCTTGGAATTCAATAGGTTACAGGTTTTTTTACGATTAAAGACTCCCCCATGGCCCTTTGAGCCAATGCAGTTCCCCGGGCGTTCAGGAGCCCATATAAAAGCTCTCCATGTGCAGGCACTCATTTTGCAGCCTGGAATTGATACTCGTGATGGCGCCGGTTTGCCAAGCCTTGCCGAGTGTCGCGGGGTTGGTTATAATCTGCCAACCTGCTGACAGGTGGGTAATGTGCGAAGCAACAAACACCCAAAAATCGGAATTGAGCCCCTAAACGTATGAAAACATTGCTGAAACAACTGATTGCGATGGCGCCGACGGTGGATAACGGGGAATTGCGTGCGGCCGAAGTCCTGAAAGACTACTTCGGCCAGCACGGCCTGAAGGCGGAAATTGATGTCTGGGACGGGCATCGAGCCAATGTGCTGGTGCATCTGGCAGCCGGCGGCGGGGCACATCAGCGGCCGCTGCTGGTTGCCGGCCATCTGGATGTGGTCCCGGCCGCTGCGGACAAATGGACTGTGCCGCCGTTCGAGGCGACCGAACGCGACGGGCGGCTGTATGGGCGCGGCACCACCGATATGCTGGGGCCGGTCGCGGCCGTCGCGGCGGCGCTGGTCGATGCGGCCCGGCAGCGCGAGGCGCTGGCGCGGGATATTGTCTTTGCCGTCACCGCCGGCGAGGAGACCGACAGTTGCGGGGCAAAGCGGTTCGTTCGGCACTATCGCAGTCGCTTTGCCGATCCGGTGGGGGTGTTGATTCCCGAGCCGACCGATTTTCAGGTCCTGCGGGCCCATCGCGGCATTTTATGGCTCACCATCACCGCTCACGGCCGCACGGCCCACGGCTCCATGCCGCATCTGGGTATCAACGCCATTATGAAAATCAACGCCGTGCTCAATCGGCTCGGTGGGATGGCTATTGCGCATACGCCGCATCCGCTGCTGGGCGGCTGCACGATGAGTGTCAACCGCATCGCAGGCGGCTCGGGCACCAATATCGTCCCGGAGTTGTGTGCCGTCGAAATCGACATCCGGACTCTGCCCGCCCAGTCGGCCGAGGCGATTGTCGATCAGTTCAAGACGATGCTGGCCGAGCTTGCAAAACAGGACGCGCAGTTTGCCGCGCAGATTACGGTCACACGTCGGGTCGCGGCCATGGAAACGCCGGACGATAATCCATTCACCCAGGCGGTCTGTAAACTGGCGGATGCCGATCATGCCGGCGCGGCGATCTTCACGACCGACGGCCCCTATTACGCCCCATTGGGACCGGTGCTGATCCTGGGGCCGGGCAGCCCGCAGGCGTGCCATAAGCCCGATGAGTATATTGAGGCCGACGCCCTGGAAGCAGGCAAGGCGATGTATTCGCGGCTCTTTGCTCAGATGCCGCTGTGATCAGCGGATTTCAATTTTGTAGTCCTGCTCGAAAACCGTAGTGAAATCAAAAACTTGGTCAAAATCGTCGATTGTATCGGTCTCCTGCGAGGTCATCCAGCCGTGGGAAATCATCAAATAAACAATCTCGCCAAAATCCCGCGTGCCGTGCAGCCCCCACTGGCCCAGCACCATCCCCGCCAGGCGGCCCCATTTCTTCATCGCCAGCTCGGCCAGCCCCCAGGCCAGTTCCTGGCCGGTGATGTGCCGGGGCTGCTCGACATCTTCATCCAGGCGCAGCTTTTCGATGGTCGCCGCCAGCCCCTCATAGACAAACTTCAGCGCCTCAGCGTCGTAGCGTCCGTCCTGCTGAGCAATCTGTTCAAGCGTTTCTTTCATTTTGCAACCTGTATGCAGCGTGGGCGATAGATAGCGACTAATGAACGCGCTGGCCGGGTTTGGCGCCGCTGTCGGGGCTGATCAGAAAGATCTCGCTGCCGCCCGGCCCTGCGGCACAAACCATTCCTTCGGACAGGCCGAACTTCATCTTACGCGGTTTGAGGTTGGCCACACAAACGACCAGCCGTCCGATGAGATCCTCGGGCGTGTAGGCCTTGGCAATACCGGCAAAAACGTGTTTGGTCAGCCCGCCCAGATCCAGTTCGAGCGCAAGCAGCTTATCGGCCCCCTCGACCGCGGAGGCTTTGACAATTTTGGCAACGCGCAAATCCACCTTCATAAAATCGTCAATCGTACATTCATCGGCCAGCGGCTCGGCAATCGCTGCAGCACTCGGCTCAGCCGCAGGCGCGCCGGCGTCCTGCTTGCTTTCTTCGATCATGGCATCTACCTTTTGCTTTTCAATGCGTTCAATCAATCGTTCAAAGGGGTTAATGGGATGGTTTTCCAGCGGGGTTGCCGCATCGGCGAATGTCAGCGGCGGGATGTTCAAAAACCGCTCTACTTTTTCGGCAAACGCCGGCAGCACGGGTTTGAGATATATCGTCAAAATCCGGCTGGCATTCAACACGGCCGTCAGCACGGTACGTGTTTTCTCCGGGTCGGTCTTGATCAGCGTCCAGGGCTGATTGTCCTCGACGTACTTGTTGCTCACATCGGCCAGGGCGCAAATCCGGCGAATCGCCGCGGCATAGTTGAGCGTTTCATAATCGGCGATGATGCTGTCCTTGGCCTGAGCCAGTTGATCGATCAGTTTGCGGCCCTCATCGTCGAGCATACCGAGTTTACCGTCCAGCTTTTTGGTCAGCATCGGCCCGGACCGGCTGGGCAGATTGGCCAGCTTGCCCACCAGGTCGGCGTTGACCCGGCTGACAAAGTCGTCCACGTTCAAATCGATATCGTCCACATCGCCGCTGAGCTTGGTTGCGTAGTAATAGCGCAGGTACTGCGGGTCCAGATGTTTCACATAGGTGCGCCCCATAATGAAGGTGCCCTTGCTCTTGCTCATCTTCTGGCCGTTGACGGTCAAAAAGCCGTGGACAAACAGCTTGTCCGGGCGGCGCAGCTTGGCGCCGATCAGCAGCGCCGGCCAGAACAGCGCGTGAAAATACATAATATCCTTGCCGATGAAGTGATAGATCTCGTACTCTCCGCTGTTCCAGACGTGCTCAAAATCCAGCCCGTTGCGATCGCAGTAGTTTTTGCACGAGGCCATATAGCCGATCGGCGCATCGAGCCAGACATAAAAGTATTTATCGTCCTCGCCGGGGATCTTAAAGCCGAAATACGGGCCGTCGCGCGAAATGTCCCAGTCCTTAAGCCCGGCGGCGAACCATTCATCCAGCTTTCGTTTGACCGACGCCTGCACGTAGCCGGCCTTGAACAGGTCCTTCAGGGCCTCGGCATAGTCGCCCAGCTTAAAAAAATAATGCGTACTTTCCCGCAGCACCGGCGGGCGGCCGCTGACGGCGCTGACCGGATTGATCAGTTCGGTTGCCCGGTAGTGCGCCCCGCATATATCACAGGAATCGCCATATTGATTCTCGGCGCCGCAGCGCGGACAGGTGCCTTTGATGTACCGGTCCGGCAGCCACATCTGTTCCTGCTCGTCGAAGGCCTGTTTGACGGTGCGCTTGACGATGGAGCCGGCGGCCAGCGCCTCGTGATAAATGCGCTCGCTCAGTTGGCGGTTTTCGTCGGAGTGCGTGGTATAGTAATTGTCAAATTCAATCTGAAAATCTGTAAAATCCTGCACGTGTTCGTGATGCACCCGCGCAATAAGCTGCTCGGGCGTAATGCCCTCGCTTTTGGCGCGAATCATAATCGGCGTGCCGTGTGTGTCATCGGCACAGAAATAATAACAGGTATGGCCGCAGGCCTTTTGAAAGCGGACCCAGATATCCGTCTGGAGATATTCGACCAGGTGGCCGATGTGGATCGGGCCGTTGGCATAAGGCAGCGCCGAGGTTACAAGCATTTTACGTGTCATAGATGAATACTTTCCGGAAAACTATCCGTTGGCGTTGTTGTCGTTCTTGTCAGAGCGGCCTGCATCGTCCCTGCGCTTTGCGTTTCGCCTCTTTTTGCGGCGGTTTTTCTTGCGCTGTTGTTTTTGATTGACATCGGCGGGGTGGTCGGTGGCTTTACGTTTTGAAGGTCGGCCGGTCTGCGGTCGCTGCTTTGGCGATTTATCGCGGCTCGGTGCGGCTTGTTGGGTCTTGGGTGCCGGCTGTTGAGCGGCCGCGGCCGTCTCGTCCTGGTCCAGTCGGGCTTCGTCTTCGAGTTCATCAATGATATCCATGCTCTCATTGAGCGGGTGCGAGGAGCGTTTGGCGGCCCGTTTTTCCATCTCCTCGGCGGCGGCCGCTTGGTCCATCGGCAGCAGCTCGTCCACCGGCCAGGCCTGGCGGTCGCCCAGCGCATCCTGAACAACGACCAGTTGCGTCAAAATCTGCACATCCACCACGCGCCCGGTGCCTTTGGGCGTGCGAACCGTTGAATTGCGGTGCGGCAGTCGATCTTTCAAATCCATATAGGTCTTGTCTTCATAGCGCAGACAGCACTTGAGACGGCCGCAGTGGCCGCTGATTTTCGATGGATCCAGCGTGGCCTTTTGCAGTTTGGCCATCCGCATATTCACCGGCTCGAGAATTTTCAGGAATCGGCTGCAGCAGCATTGCTGCCCGCACGTTTCAAAATCGCTGATCAGCTTGGCCTCGTCCCGCGCGCCGATCTGTCGAAGCTCGATGCGCGTCTGGTACTCCCGGGCCAGGGTCTTGACCAGCTCGCGAAAATCCACACGTCCTTCACTGCTGAAATAATAGACGATGCGCTCGCCGCCGAACAGGTGCTCGGCGTCGACAACCCGCATCGGCAAATTGAATTCCTTGATATATTTTTCGCAGCAGGCGATCTCTTCCTGTTCGGACTGGACCAGGTGTTCCTGTTCGCGCAGGTCTTCGTGGGTGGCAAAGCGGACAAACTCCCCGCCGGGGCCAACCGGTGAATTCGGGCCCAGATTGCCGAAATAGGATTCGACCTGCTCGGGCGTATTGCGATATTGCCCGGCGCGGTAATTGTGCACACCGACCACTCGGCCCAGTTCCAGGCCGCGTTCGGTTTTGATAATCACACGGCTGTTCAGCTTGGGAATCGTCGGCTCGTTATGCTCAAACCACCCCATCAGCCCCAAACGGCCGTAGCTGACCAGCATAGATTTTGTATTTTTGGCCCCTTTGGGCTTCGCGTTATCAGGTTGCGACATCTATATAAAACTCTCCGCTTCATTGTATGTTCCGGATACGGTGCTGTTTAATCAGCTTACAGAAAGGTTGATTATATCCGAATGCGTCAGATTTAACAAGAGCTGCTCGAAAATCAGTTTTTCGTTCACGCTGGACTCCACCCAGCGGTGCAGTTGATACATTCGGGCAACCAAAAGAGACAGTCTTTCCGGCTCGTATTTGTCGGCTATCTGGCCGATGACGGCCTTCTGGTCGGCATTGACAAGTGCTCCCCCGCTGCCGAGCGTCAGCTTCAGTGCATCCGAAAAGGCCAGCGTGACCATCTGGATCAGCCCGATCTGTGCCCGGCGAGTGATGTCTTTGGTGCTGACATTTTCCGTCACTGCTGACCATGCCGCGGCGATTTGTTTGGCCGCTTTGCCCATCCAGTCGGCCTGCTCGAGCACATCCGGCAGGGCGGCATTGGACAGCCGGTCGAGCAATTCACGCTTAATCTGGTACGGACGGTCGCCTTTCGGCGTCAGGGCGGCCCATTCAAGGGCCTGTCCCAGCCGGCCCTCGCAAAAATTCGCCCAATAGCCGCTTTCCGGCTCGGCAATCCCCGATTCTTCCAGCTTCCGGACAATATAGCCGGCCTCAACCGGCCCAAATCGCACCAGGCGGCACCGCGACAGCGTGGTCGGCAGCATTTTCTCCAGCCGACTGCAAATCAGGATGATCACGCAAAACGGCGGCGGCTCTTCGAGGATCTTCAGCATCGCGTTCTGGCTGGATGTGTTGACCTTTTCGGCCTCGCGAACCACATAGACGACATATTGGCTCGCTTGCGGGCGGGTTGCGGCCTTATCCAGCAGAAATTCCCGAATCACATCAATCGGCATATCCAGCGGGGCTGTCTTATTTTTCCCGTTTTTGGTGAAGGTCACCAGTTCCTTGTAAACCGGCTGAAAATCAGGATGGCCGCCGCTTTCGAACATGTGACACGACGTGCATCGTCCGCAACTGTCGAAAAAGGCCGCCCCGCCGGGCCGTTGCGTTCGATCTTGGCACAGCAGCATCTTGGCCCACGCGGCGGCGGTGGTGTATTTGCCCACGCCGTCTTCGCCGCTGAACAAATACGCATGCGGCATCCGACCGGCGGCAAACGCCCGCTGAAGCGAGGCGATAGCTCTGTCCTGGCAGACGATTTGGCTCAGGTTTACTGCCATCCGAGCACCGCCTTGAGGTGATGGATAACATTCTCGTGGACCTGCTCGACCGATGGCCGCGCATCGATGACGGCCAGATTCGGGCACAGCCCTTCCAGCGCGACGAACCCGTCCCGCACGCGGGCATGATAGTCGCCGCCTTTTTGCTCCATGCGGTCCAGGTCGCGCTTCATCCGCTCGCGGGCCGTCTCGGCATCGACATCCAGTATGAAGGTCGCATCCGGCCACATTCGCTGCAGCGCAGCAGCGGCAATATCGAGCACCTTTTCAACACCGAACCGCCCGGCATACCCCTGATAGGCGCAGGTACTCGACAGCCAGCGGTCCATCACCACAAACCGCCCGGCCTGTACGTCCGGCCCGATGTGCTCGGCCCAGAGCTGGGCCCGCGCGGCCATATACAAAAGCACCTCGACACTGTCGATCATCGTCGTGTGGATCGGGTCAAGCAGAATCCGGCGAATCTTTTCGCCGACAACGGTCGTGCCCGGATCGCGGTAGGACACCACGTCCAGCCCCCGCCCGGCAAGCCAGTCGGCAACAAGCCTGGCCTGCGTACTCTTGCCGCAGCCGTCCGGCCCGTCCAGCACAATAAATTTTCCCGTCTTTATTTCCATTCGAAGCTCTTATTTCTTGCCTTTCACGGATTTCCATATCCCCCACCCAAACGTTACGCTGACCACTGCCAAGATAAAAACCAATAAGATTGGGCTGTCGAGCAAAACCGTCATCAGGGCAAGAGCCAGTATTGGTATCCCGGTTAATATTAACAGGGATATCTGTACGTCCCATTTACTGTTCCATTTGACCATCGGGTTGATATCTTTCCATTATCGTTTTTCAATTTCAATCGCCACGAACAGCACCGTCAGCAACATCAGCAGAAAAAATATCAGGCTCTGGGCCAGATGGCCGCTTGTCATCGCAATATAGTAGATCACACCCTCTTGCGGCGCGAATGAAATCGCCGCGCCCATCGCCGCCAGGGCCGCCAGTCCGGTGCCGTAGCACGGCGGCAGGATGCCCATATCGCTGAGCCGGATTTGCCAGATCAGTTTGGCCGCCTCGACGGCCTTGATATCCAGCACCAGCATAAACGACGGAATCAGAAAAATGGGTTTGACCAGCAGGGCAATCGAGGCCACAAGCGTCAGCTCCACAAGCCACAGCGGCAGCATCTCGGGACGCTGATAGCCCAGCACGGCTCCCAACAGCGATAACAAAAAGGCCGCGAGTACCCACAAGACCAGTCCCACCACGATCTGCACGCCCAATATCCGCCAGAAAAACGGCCGCCCGGTCCTGACCAGCACCGCAGGGTCCTGCGGCTCGGCGCCGCTCAACGCCGCGGTACGCAAAAAACCCAGATACAGCATCTGCCAGACAATAGCCATCATCATACTGCCGACACCCAGCACAAACAACGCCCAACCCGGCACTGCCGGCAGCTGCGGCTGTTCCGGGCCGCCCAAGCGAATCATCCGCTCCAGCAACAACAGCAAACCCGTCTGAAACACAATGATCAGCACAATTTCCGGCCGTCGCGATCTCAGGATATCTTTGAATCGCCTGATAAGGATGTCGATTTTTTCAGTCTTTCCTGTCATTTATATGCCTGAGAGTGCCGCACTTCATGGGTTCTCAAAATAATACAGCAACAGCACCTGAAAATAAAGCCCTTTGCGCTGCCCTTTTCTAATTGTAAAGCGGCAGGACATGCGGGCAGATTCAGGAGTAACGTTGTCAGATGCCGGATGAAGGGGAATGTGCGAGGCGGGCGGAAAGGCACAGATCGGTGTCGAAATGGCTCAGCCGCACGTGCTCCAGTCGCTGGGCGGCGGTCAGGGAGGCCAGTTTTTCAGCGATATCGGCTTGGCCGCTGGCGCCGAGCAGCACAGGGGCGATATAGAGTCGTACCTCATCGGCCAGGTGCAGGCGAAAAAATTCGGCCAGTAGCGTCGGGCCGCCTTCGACAAGAACCTGCTGGACGCCGCGTTGCGCCAGTGCCGCCAAGGTTTCGGGCAGATCGCAGCGCTGTTCGGTTTCGCGCACGGCCAGCACCTCGATGCCGGCGGCGGTGAACTTCTTGACCTGTTCCAATTCCACCTGGGCGGTGTGATGGGTTGTGACAATCAGCGTCGGCGCCTCGGGCACGGTGATCAACCGGCAGTCCCACGGCAGGGTCAAATGACTGTCCAGCACGACCCGCAGAGGCGGCCGCTCGACGGCCTGTCCGTCAATGCGCACCGTCAGCTTCGGGTTATCGGCCAGCACGGTGCGGATGCCGGTCACAATCGCCTGCACTTTTTTACGCAGACGATGCACATCCTGCCGGCTTTGGGCGTTGGAGATCCAGGGCCCTTCGGCGGGCGGGTTTTTCCAGGCCAGCTTGCCGTCAATGGATTGGGCCCATTTGAGAATGACCCACGGCCGTCCGGTGCGGGCATGTTTGTAAAACGGGGCGTTGAGCGTCTCGGCTTCGTGGCGGCAGATACCGGTTTGCACCTCAATGCCCGCCGCGGTCAAGTGCTCGATACCCCCGCCGGCCGGCGTGGTCGGGTCCTCGGCGGCGATGACGACTTTTTGAATCTTCGCGTCAATAACCGCCTTGCTGCACGGCGGCGTCTTGCCCGTATGCGCGCAGGGCTCCAGCGTGACATACAGCGTTGCGCCGGCCGGGTCGCGGCCTTTGTGGCGGCAATCGGCCAGCGCTTCGATTTCCGCGTGCGGGCCGCCGAATCGCCGATGCCACCCCTGGCCGATGAGGCGGTTGTCCTTGACAATTACGCACCCCACTGCCGGATTCGGCTCAACCTCGCCCAATCCCCGCTGGGCCAATTTCAGCGCCTGCAGCATCCATCGTTGATCTGTATGGGTCATACACAGCATTCTAAAGACCGTCGCCCCGCAATGTCAACGAAATACTCACAATCGAGGATCCGCCGTGCCCGTCACAGCCGTTTACAGGTTCGGCGGTTCGTGGAAGCTTTCCGCCGCATGCAGAAATATGTCCGGCTCAGGCTCCGGTTCCACGATGCGCAGGGTTCGCCATTTGCCCCCGTGGTAGCGCAGATAAAAGGCAAAGCTGAACCTCATAAAGACCAAACACAGCGTCAGCCACGCCGGCAGGGAGGCTGGTCCCCAGCACACGCATCAGCGCCCATAGCAATACCACCAGCAGCCAGTGAAACGCGACCGAGATGCACATCGCCCATCGCCGCGCTCATATATGCGGGCCCAAGCCGCGACAGAAACAGCCTGTAGGTGAACGTCATCGCTGTTTCGCACGCGCTGGAGGCGACCATCGGCATGGCGATGCCGACCATCTGACTTATGCCGCCGGGCCCTTCAAAATGTTTCTTTAAACCTGTATTCATTATTCAACACGTCCATTTTTCAAGCGGTTTGATATAACCTATGCGGTAAAAATGCAATGGTTATTGTTGTCAACCAAGGCATAGAGGGCAGCGAACTGACAGAAAGATTCTGGAGTGTTGCATAGGCGGCGGTTTATTCCGTCCATCGAAGTGTACCTAACTGGTTGGCTAGGATAAAAGCAATGTATCCATCGGCAAACAGGATGTGGCAGCCTTCGCCCCCATGATGCTCAATCGTTAGTGTTTCCGGCCCGCCGACTTGATTCCAGCGTTCAGAATAGACACGTCGGTCTTTTAGATATTCATATTCATTGTCATCACTATTTTTGAAAAATTGAAAGAAAGACCGATATTGAATCGTGTGTGTTCGCGGTCCGGGTTCCAAACCCACATTGGTTTCAAATATCAATACCATATCTCCCGGCAAAGCTCCGCGTTCTTTTCCCTCGGCATGGATATTCATCGCATAGGAACTTTCACCTTTGAGGTCCTTTGCAGCAGAGCATATCAGCAAATCGAGGCGAAACGGTGTTTTCGTCATTAAGGCGTCACACCAGTTCTCACCTTCCGGTAGTTTTCCATCATGGTGTTCAGCGTAGTAGTTTAATGCGATTCCAATGCCTTTGAGATTAGTGCCGCAGATAAGTCTGTTTTTGATATGGAAAAAAGGTATAAGTATAAATACAATCACGGTAATCAATGGAAATGAGACCCCAATTATCGCCGGAATTTTACCTCTAAAATCAGTTTTTAGTCGGTTGGTTTTGACCCATGCAACTATCCCGCAAATCATTGCCGATAACAAAAAGACAGGCCGGAAAGAACTGGAGAAATAAGCCAACGATGTCATTATAAATGATGCGATGACCAGACGGCTGATTTTGGGCGGCCGAGATGCAACCCCTTCAGAAGATTCAACTGATTCGTTCATATCGTGCTCCTTTGAACTTGTTTTTGTTGGTCTCATGTTTTCCTGCCTACGATCTTTGAAACGCTATTATATACTATCTCTGAAATATATCAACAATGATTATGAATTAGAATCGTGTGCGTAAGTTAGCGCCAATGGGTACTGTAGCCGCTTATTGCTTACTCGACAACAGGGATTCGGGCGAAAAGGAGTGCGGCTGCGAGGTAGAGCGTTAAGGCGATGGCGGCCGCCGGTGTAAAGCCCCAGACCATACCGATCAGCGTGGCGGTCGGAGCGGCCAGCACGGAGGCGAATCCGTTGATGCCCCATGCCCAGGCGACAAGCTGCGCCGGGCCGCGATGCAGCCGTGACAGGCCGGCGGGCATCGGAAAGCCCATCAAAAACGCCAGCGGCGCGACCAACGCCACCGCCGCGGCCATTCGCCCAAGGTCGCCGAATCCGCCGACCAGCCGCGTCGCCGGCCCCAGCGCCGCAATGCAAAGGCCCGCGGCAATGATCAGCGCTGCGATCAAACGCCTGAGAAACGCCGGCGTCAGGCGGCACTTCTGGGCGGTCATACTGCCCAGGCCGGAGAAAAACAAAAACGCCGCGATGGTAGTCGCCGCCGCCTGTACCGGGTCGCCGATCAGCCGCGTCAGCTTGCTCAGCAGCGTGATCTCGAGCATCAGGTACCCCAGCCCGAGGCAGGTAAAATAGCCCGCCGCCGGGGCCAGTGTCCGCAGGCCGCAGCCGGGGCGCACAAACAGCAGCGGGACAATCGTAAATATCACAGCGATGATCCCGACGCCGACCAGTGCGGCAATGACAAACAGAAAGGCGATCTCCGTGCGTGTCAGCCACAGATCGCCGAACGCCTCGCGCAGTTTCGGAATGGTTTGCAGTTTGCTGAAATCGTAAAAGAACGGGCGATCATCGGTCGGCGGGCGAATATCAAAAAACCAGTCGTCGATAAACGTCTGTGCATCGTCGGCAAACAGTCGTTTCGCGGCGTAATGATACCAGTCGATCTGCGTTCCCTCCGGACCGGGCAGCCAGTCGGGCTGGTTGAGGTATCGCGCGGGAATATCGGTAAACCACACCCCCGTCAATTGGCGGCGCTGGAGCATCTCGGCGACCTGTTCAAGCTGCTGCGGCTGCCAGGGGGTGGGCTTGACCAGTGTGCAGACGGCCAGAAAATCGCGTACAATCACAATATGCCGCCCCGGCTCTTCGACGCCGCCGCTGCGCAGCGCCTCGGCAAACAGCGCCATGATTTTCAGGTTGTCCCGCGGCGGATCCTGTATGCCCCGACTGGCCACGAGCAGGCCGTCCGGCGTCAGGCGATCCAGGGCCGACCGGATGCCCTCTACCGTCATCAGATGGTTTTGCCCCAGCCCGGCAATTCCGCCGGATCCGGCCGGCAGGGTCTCCAAACCGACCAACTGAATCACATCGTACTGCTGCGGCGTGGTGTCGATATAATGGCGCGGATAGGCGTTGT
>PXAQ01000060.1 GCA_003567095.1 Phycisphaerae bacterium | reverse complement strand
TCGCCCCTTTTGCCCCTTACGCATCGTCGCCGACCCCGCTTTGGGTGAGGCCGACGCCGACGCGACGGAGCAAAAGGGGCTTTGAGAAGCCCAAATATTTGAGGTCAAAAAAATGTGAAAATATGGAAAATTAACGATTGACGAAAGTCGTTCCATATCAGGGGTCCAATTTTCAACCGCCCGCAGGTGGGACATTTTTGCTCCGCCGTTTATACTTCATTTACTGTCGTTGTTTATCTTCGTGCGCACGCACAACTGCATCATCTCGTCAATCTGGGCCTGAATTTTATCGATATCCTGCTCGCGAATGATCTGTTCAAGTCGGGCGGCCTTGTCGGTATAAACGGCAAAGCCCGCAAATCCGCCCAGCCCTTTCAGTGCGTGGGCCTTAAAGGCCAGATCCTCAAGGTTTTGCTTGTTGAGCGCATCTCGCATTTCATCAATGCGACCAGGCAGATTGTTCACGAACATTTCGATGGTCTTATAATAGTCCGGATCGCCGGCTAGAAATGAGGTTATATCGCATCCCTTTTCGGCATCCTCTATCTGCCGTTTTTTAGCCAGGCTCCGCCATATTTTCTGTTCGACCTGCTTGCGGTTGATCGGCTTGGTCAGATAGCCGTCACAGCCGGCATCCATCGCCGCCAATTCGTCATCCTTCTGATCGGAGGCGGTCATCGCGATAATCGCAACGTCGGTATTACGACCGTCGGCTCGAATCTGGCGGGTCGCCTCCAGGCCGTTCAGGTCGGGCATCTGCATATCCATCAGGATAAGGTCAAAGCTCTCCTGCCCGCACAGCGAGACCGCCTCCCGCCCCCCATAGCACTTGACCGCGGCATAGCCCAGCCGCGAAAGGATTATCTCAAGGAGCATCACATTCTCCTGAATATCGTCAACAATCAAAATACGGGCAGGCGTGTCGTGTTGCGGCATCGGGTTAGTCTCCTGGTTGTCAGGCCTGTTTTCTAACAGCGTCGCGGTCGGCAATGCGGACGGAGGCGCCGAATTTTCAAAGATTGGGTCTGCCTGCTTGCGTTCCGGCAAATCGGCCAGCAGCAGCAAAACCCCCTTCAGCCGGCCCTCTGCATGGACCGGCTGAGCCGTCACCCAAAAACAGCCTTGTGGACAGCGCACAAAAAAATGCTTCGCATCGACCGTCACCGTCTCGCTGAAATCACGGATATATCGCTCAAACACCTTCGCGATGTCCGGCCCAAGCAGTTGATCGAGTTTCTGTGTACCCGGTGGCGGCGGCCCATTGAACCGTTTCCAGAATGCGCCGTTGGCGTGCTGGACATCGCCCAGGCTGTCGACCATCAGCAACGGTATTGACAGTGTCTCAGCGGCGCAATCGCTGCGGAGAAACGTGCAGAGACGTCGATTTTGATTCGCTTTGACGCACGCTTCGTCCAACACGCCGCCCAACATGCCGCAGACCTTTCCCGTATCATCTTTGACAGGTATTTTAGAAACCAGGCAATGGTTCCGTCTGCCGCGTGTGGAATACGTCTGCGGCAAAAACAGCAGCTCAATACCTTTGTGCATCACTTCCCTGTCCAGCGGCACCCCAGCCTGCTGCTGTTCGAACACCTCCGCTGGTTCAGGCACGTTGCCCGCATCCATTCCTTCACATCCGATCATTCGGGCATATTCCCGGTTCCAGCCGATCGTTTGGCCTTGCGCGTCCTTCCAGTACAATCCCATCGGCACGGCATTGAGAAGGTCGCGATACAGCGCCGTCTGCCGCTCATGCTGTTGGCAGATAACGCGGTGTTGCTCGGATAAATTCTGCAGCTCATCTGTCGCGCGTCCCAGCGCCGTCTGCTGCTCCTGGATCGTACCGCGCTGGGCGCTGCGATAAAACAGCAGCCAGATCAGAAACACCGCCCAGAACAGACAAACCATCCCCAATTGAATACTCCGGGCATGGTCTGCGACGGCTGCCTGGATGGCATGATCATCCTGAATCACCGCAATCGACCAAGGTGATTGCACTGCCTCCAGTGGCCAGTGCCCTGCGAAAAAGTCCCGCGGCGTGCCTTGGGCGTGCCGGCCGCACTGGAACATCCCGACCCCGCCGCGTCGATGACCTATATCTGCCAGCAGAAATCGGGCCGACGCCTGCTTCGGGCATATTGACCAAGACACAAAAGCGCCATCATCGGACTGTTGAGCGTAAAGTATCTTGCCCTCGCCGCTGATCAACGTGGTACTCATGTCTCGACCCGTCTGCTTGTGGTCCAGCCGTTTGAGCACCGCCTCAAGCGATAGTTGAAGTACCAAGGCTCCTTGAGGGGCCGTCTCATGCGAGAGTGGATACACCATCACCAGCTCTGGCGAAGTTGAAGCGTCCTCGATAAACACCCTGACTTCATCCACCGGTCCGCCGGCTCGGCGATAACCGTCTAACAGCGTTTCATAAGAAGCCCCCTCATCCAGAATGCGGTCGCCGACGTGATCAATGACACGCCCCTGCGCATCGGTGCGAGCCAACGAAAGCATCGCCACATCAAGCGAAGACGCCTTCAGGCCAGCGCCCGCCGCTGCCATATCAAAATCTTCCTGTAAGAGATACAATTGATCGGCCGTGTGGCGCAACTGCTCCGATAAAAGAGCAAGCAAGTCGCTGCAATGCCGCTCTGACGTTTGGGCCAGGTGGAGCAGGTTTTTCTGATAGTGACCGGTCAGTTTGGATTGAAATTGACGGATATTGACCTGCCCCAGCAGGAGCAAGTACCCCAGAACCCCGACGCACAGCAGTCCAAGCCAAATTGTCTTTGCAGAGCGAATTTTCATAACAAAGCCAAACATCACGGTTGACACAACCGCGCACATATCCGATGTAGCATCGACTATTTGCCCTGCCGGCTTAACTTTGCGCTGCTCATCACACCAGAAAACAAGTTACTCTGGGTTCTTTATTGTGAAAAATTCTTGAATATCCTCATCATTTTACGCATTTTTCCGAATCTTTAGCCACCCTGCGCCGCTTGGAACGCCCATTATAGAACATTGAGCCACTTGCAAAACCTCTCGAACAGCGTTTCGCCAGCAGGCACAGGGAGGCCGCACCATACTGAATGGGCGGTTTGAGTTGGATCTACGCACATATTTGGAATCTATACCGTCGGTGTGTAGCTCAGCATGCCATGAACGTCAAATTTAGCGCATATCGCTCCTGTTCCGTGCTTACCGGACTCATCGAATCTTCCTCGAACAACCGCTTCGTTGGGTCAGGGCAACAATTTTAGCAGTTGTTCGGCGGCGACCACCAGCAGCCCAAAGCCCAGGTGTGCGGCCAACTTGACCGCACCGCGAACGCGTACAAATTATTCAATGAACTTAAGACACAAGGGGGAAATAACAGAGCTTACCTTTAATTTTCTTGTAAAATTGGCCCGTGGGGTGTAAAGTAAGTAGGAGTTTGTCGGAGCGAGTCTTCCGACTTATTTTATTGTCGCTCTTTGACATCGATCAGCTCCAAAAGAAACCGAATAATGGTTTTTCGAGGCGTTTTACCACCTCGAAAACCTTGTTGCAAATATCGATTTATTGTATATAATATAAGGGATTATAGCATTAAATGGGTTGTGGTCAAGGTTGTATTTGTCAAAATTTGACATTACTGATTTCTTTGTAAGCTCTTGTATTAAAATAATTTAGTCCTCGTAGCTCAACGGATAGAGCGTTGGCCTCCGGAGCCAAAGGTTAGAGGTTCGAATCCTCTCGGGGACGGTTCATAAGTGTTTGATTTGGCGATGTTTGCGAACAGTTATTTTGGGCCTGTTTGGGCGGAAATGACCTTTGGCCATAAAAATGGGTCAAGAGTGGGTCAGTTCTATCCTTTGGAAGATATTGACTCAGCAATTCGTCTTGCACCCGCTGGGCATGTAACAGGCCCTCATCATGAACGCTGAGATAGTACTCTTTTGGTGCTAAACGAAAAGTGGACACTGGAGCGAAGGGATTTACGCACAATTTCGGAAAAACTATGCCGGGTTTTCGCGCGGGAATTTTATACTCTCAAAGGTTACAAGCAGTTCTCGGCGGCGATTAACAGCAGCCCAAAGCCCAAGTGGGCCGCCACCTTGACCGCACCGCGTCGATCAAGTCGCCGATGGCGGGGAAATTCCAGACGGCCTTGGCGATAAACGCTTTGCACAAAGCCAAACGACTGGCAGGCGGGCAGCTGTTGCCCACCCAACGGGTGGATTCGACGTAGGCCTGCAGCGCGCAAAGCTCACAGATGGGTATAAATTCACGACTCTTCTTGTCGAGTTCCTCAGGCCCGTCTTCCAGCATCCCAAAGAGCTACGCCTGGATGCTGTTCCATAAACTGCCAAGATTTCCCGTTGCTGTCATACCACTGGCATGAGACCCCGTTAATTAAACATAACAACTTATAAATAAGCATGTTATGGGGTTTTTTTTTAAAAAAAAAAGAAAAAAAAAGGGAGTTTTATGCTTGACGGGCGACGGGTTTTTCGCTATATTCGGTGTTGAAATAGTAGGTTTCTGGAAGGTCAGCGACAGGGCGGTTCTGTCGCGTTTCAGAGGCTTTTTTGAGTGACTCATCAATATGGGGGTTTGTACAATGAAGACATCAATGATGATGACGATGATGGTGGCTGTGATGGTTTTTGCAGGAAGTGCCTCTGCCGAGGTGTGGGTGTTCAATGTGGATTACGGCCCTAATCCTGGTGGCAGCGCCCCGTTCACGGGCGATGACCTGTACGTGGGGGATGGTGTTTTTGCATCGAGTCATCTGCCGGGCGATGCGGGTTACTGGAACTGGCGAGGGGCTGGGGATCCCCACAATTACAAGTCCGATCTTACTCACTGAAGTTTTGCAAAATTGAAAAATTGGAGTCCAAATGGGCTTTTTGACGACAAATATTGATAGCACTGTGTCTGATAATATCATGGAGGATATTGCGATGCCAGCTATC
>PXAQ01000123.1 GCA_003567095.1 Phycisphaerae bacterium | reverse complement strand
TCGCAATACAGCAACACCGTGTTCTCGCGGGCAAAGTCCAGCAGTTCATCCAGCCGCTGCTCCTGCTCGGCCCAGACCGCCCCGGTCTTGTGCTCAAACTGCTGGCTGCTGGTAGCGCCCAAGTGAATATCGCAATCGCCCCCCGTCGAAAAGCGGCTGACCTCCAGCCGCCCAAACCGCCCGGCCGCCCGGTACACCGCCGAAAACGGATACAGCCCGCGCGTCTCATCCAGCCGGCTCAAAAAGACCTCCGAAACCTCTGCCGACTCGATGGGCTCTTCAAAGATGACAATCGTCTCCGGCGGCAGCAGGTTCAGCAGCAACTCGGTGCCTTCGGCCTCCAGCCGGGGCCGCGGGGCCAGAACCGACACCTGCCGGATCTGGCGGGCCGAGCGCTGCGTATCCAGGTCGATCACCCGGATGCTCTCGATCTGGTCCCCGAAAAACTCGATCCGCACCGGCTCCGGCTCGCCCAGCCCCGTAAACTCCGGATCCTCGTCAAGCGACGCCGCCGCCGGCGAAAAAATGTCAACAATTCCCCCGCGATGGGCGTACTGCCCGGGCATATCCACGCTGTCGGTCCGCTCAAACCCCTGGTCGGTCAGCCACCCGGCCAGAAGCTGCGGCTCGATCGTCTGGCCGACCGACAGCTCCAGGGCCTGCTCACTGAGTGTCTCCAGCCGCGCCGCCGGCTGATTAAGGGCCTGAATGCAGGTTGCCAAAATAAACGGCTCCGCCTGTCCGCTTTGGCGCATCCTGCCCAGCCACATCGCCAGCCGCAGGCGCTGAGCCCCGATCTCATCGGTCGCATCGGCCTGGCCCGGCGGGCCTTCCCACACCGGAAACGTCGGCACATGCCGACCGGCAAAGACATGCAGGTCATCGGCGGCGTTGTCGGCGTCGTCAATATGCGGGCTGATGTAAAGAATCGGACGGCCCAGCGTCTTGTGGATATAAGCCGCCAGCAAAGGCGCATACGATCCCCACGTCCCGTCGACTTTGACGACGGGGCAATGGCCGTCTTGGGCGGTCAATCGCTCACAAACCGTCCGTACGGCCGGGTCCTGCCAAAGAGGAAACTGCGCGTCGCTTTTGTCCATAGCCACTGGCAGTATAATTCAACAGTGAACAACACTCAAGCGGCCTCCAAAATTACCGGAGCGGCTGTGAAGTAAAGCCAAAGCTCAAAAGCTATGGTGGGCCTTAAAACACCAGATAGGGAGTTGCTTTTTTGAGCAACTTGCCGGGCTTGCCGATATCGTCTATCGCTGTAAGTCGACCTTGCTGTCGGCGTTTGAGAATTGTGCGGACGGTAACCGGCCCCAGACCGGGCACACGGAGCAGGGTATTGCGGTCGGCGTGGTTTACGTTGACGGGGAAATATTCCGGGTGGGCCTGTGCCCAGGCCTCCTTGGGGTCTTTGTTCAGCGGCAGCCGATCATCGGCGTCAAACGGAATCTCATGGTCGTGAAAGCCGTATTTTCGCATCAAAAAATCGACCTGATAGAGCCTGTGTTCACGTGTCAGGCGGTCGGCATTGGACCGAACCCATTCGGCAGGCAGGCCAGCGCCGCCCGTGCCGTCCTGATAGGCGCTGAAATAAACCCGATGCATCCGCAGCCGATGGTACAACCCTTCCATGTACCGTACGATGCGGCGGTCGCTTTCACCGGCGGCGCCGACAACGAACTGCGTGGTCTGATGTACCTGTCGGCGAAACGCATTCGGTTCCCGCACCAGTCGGCTGATATGTTTTATCGGTTCGATGATATCCCGCAGGTAGTCCTTTTGGGTCGATAGATTGGCCAAAAACTCCGCCCCCGGTGTCTCGATATTCAGCGATACCGCCGAGGCCAGCTGCACCGCCTGCTCAATCGCGGCAGCACCGGCGCCGGGGATTATCTTTAAATGGATATAGCCGCGAAACTTATAGCGACTGCGAAGGACGCCAGCGATGGTGTTGATGCGCTG
Organism: Phycisphaerae bacterium; assembly: GCA_003567095.1. Next base: position 3,012 of record PXAQ01000123.1, on the reverse strand, counting down.
CATCGTGTCATCCGGCGTACCGACAACGCCGGAGCTGACAAACAAGCCGAATACCTTGCCCTGAGTGTAGTAGTGCCAAAACGCGCGCACCGTTTCGTCCACTTCAAGCGTACAGCGGCGAATGTCCTGGTCGCCTCGCAGCGGACAATATGCACAGTCGTTTCGGCAGACGTTGGACAGCAGGATCTTGAACAAACTGGCGCGTCCGCCGTTCGGCAATGTGACGGGATAAATCCACTTGCCGTCTGTGCCGCGTCGGCGGTGTTCATCGGTGACCGATCCGCAGGCGCAGGCCAGGTCATACTGCGCATCGGCGCTGAGAATCCTGAGTTTCTCAAGCGTATCGGGGTGACTGATTATCGCGGCCATAAGGGCTATAATAGATGCTACCGCCAAAAGTATTTTTTATGCGGCAGTGCGAAGCGGTGGCATCAACTAAGTACATAATTTATACTGATCACGATTGAGTATTCCCGTTCCTGCGCGGCTATGTCGTATTGCGTTATTCAGTTACGGGTTTTCGCGCGGGAATTTTCTACCCTCAAGGGTATAATAAATAATCACGCTCAAAACCACGGTACATTAGTCCGCCTGCGTATCCTGTTTTAAGTGCTTTTGCAGATAACGCGACCACGTCTGAATATGGCCGTTCTCGTCGGCCTGGTCTTTGGCGATGACCGCGCGGGCAGCGTCATCCCAGTCGGCGGCCTCGAGCAGTTCAGCGTAGTGGTGCACGGCCTTGGTTTCGACAAAAATGCCCGTCCTGAGGATTGCTTTTCGGCCCAGCAGACGCGAGCCCAGCCCCATGGCAAAGCCCACCAGCCACCACGCCCATCGAAACAGGCTGGGGCGCAGTCCATACTCGTAGAGCTTGACGGCAAAGTCCTGCACATGGGTCATTTCGTTGCACATCGCAGCGATCAGGTCACGGTTCAGGTCATCATCAGTCCCTGATATCTGAAATCGATAGGTGTTGACGGCCATGATTTCCAGCGAATGCAGGGTTCGCAGGGTTTTTTTAACCATACCGCGCTGGCGGGGGGAAAGCTGCCGGCCGCGAAATGCGATCTGCTCATAGGTCATCGCCGGGCGGAGTACCGATATATCCGTGTGATCTGTATTTGCCTCTGTCATCATTATCGCCTCATCAGGGGTTTGCTATCGTGCGGCTCGGGAACACCGGAAAAATTCAACTCTTCTGACGGTAGTATAAGCTTTTTAAAAAACTTGACAAGACTTAAAAAAACCGGTAATAAAACGGAAACATTAAAGATACAGGAGTTTACGATATGAATCTTGCCAAGTATTTTGAAAATGTAAACGGTACGGGCATCCTGGCCACCTGCGATCCCGGCTATGATGTCGATCTGGCGATCTACGCAAAACCCCACGTGATCGATGACCAAACCGTTGCCTTTGTGATGAAAGAACGCCTCAGCCACCAGAACCTGCGCAGCAATCTTCAGGCCGCCTATATGTTCATCGAAGACGGCAAAGGCTACAAGGGCCTGCGGATGTACCTGACCATGATTCGGGAAGAAAAAAACCAGTCTCTTGTCGAGGTACTGCGCCAAAAACAGCCCTGCATCTACCCGGCCGAGGATGATTCCGATAAATTCCTAGTCTTTTTCCGAATAAACCGCACCCGCCCCCTGGTCGGTGACGGGCCTTTGAAACTTTAAAAGGCCCTATAAAATGACCGAACCTTCCCCGCTGCTGCGCAGTATCTAAAATTAGTACAGAGCGTATGTTATAGCTGGGAGACGTCAATGACGTGGTTTGAAGCGGAAGAAATCGACATATATTTAAAAAAACTCGAGCGCATGCTGGACGAATGGCGGATGGCTCCGATGGAGATGCGGATTGAGGCGGCCGAGCTGTCTCGGGTACGGGAAAAGGTAGAAGTTGTTTCCAATGATGATACACAGAATCCTGTTTTACGGGAGTATCTCTCTGAAATGAAACACCGTATCGAAACCTGTAAACGGCAAATCCGCGAACGCCTCAAGCGAAAATAACCAAGGGCGGATTTTTCTAAAAAATCGGTCCACAATAAAATTCTTTCCTGATGCCCTTCGGCGCACAACTCACACACCTGTGAGCCCCCCAAAATCCCCTTGCCGCCGCGGCAATTTCTGTTACAGTAGCCACACTTTCGAGATTATTTTCACAGGAATGTATGGATGAAGATTGAAACCATCGTATTAGGGGATTTTGAGGCAAATTGTTACAGCGTGCGAAGCGACCAGACGGCCACGGCGTGTCTGCTGATCGATCCGGGGCTCAACCCTGAGCCGCTGGTGCACTTTATTACGAAAAATAAACTGACGCCGGAGGCGATTGTCCTCACGCACGGCCACGCCGACCATATCGGCGGCGTCGAGACAGTCCGCCAGCACTGGCCGGACGTTAAGGTTTTCATTTCACAACAGGACGCCGAGATGCTGACCGACCCGGCCAAGAATCTTTCCATCCTCGCCCAGGTCATGGTTCAGGCTCGACCTGCCGACATCTGCCTGGTCGACGGCCAGCGTTATGTGGAGGCAGCGGGTCTGCGTTTTGAGGTCATTCACACCCCCGGCCATTCACCGGGCGGCATCTGCCTGTACAACGCCGATGAGGGGATTCTGTTCAGCGGCGACACCCTGTTTGCCGGTTCGGTGGGCCGGTCGGATTTTCCCGGCGGCGATCCCGACCTGCTGATTGACCGCATCAAGCACAAGCTGCTGATTCTGCCCGAACAGACCCGTGTCTACCCCGGCCACGGCCCGGTGACTACCTTACGTTCCGAAAAACGCCACAACCCCTTCCTGCTGGAAAACGCCTGACAAAGTACCCTGCCCACTGCTTACGGATCGGCCGAGCAGGGATGCAGGCACTGTGGGCAAACGAAAAAAGCCGGCCACAGCCCCCAGTGCTGTGATCGGCTTTTGCGCGAAAGTTGTGTCCCTCATACCGGACCACATCTGCCGCATTCGATACCGAAAACAGGCCTAAGCGCTGTTCCCGGTC
>PXAQ01000228.1 GCA_003567095.1 Phycisphaerae bacterium | reverse complement strand
GGGCCGGTCGGAGTTTTACACGGCCTACACGCCCTACCAGCCGGAGATTTCACAGGGTACGCTGCAGGCGATTTATGAATTCCAGTCGATGATCTGCCGACTGACAGAGATGGAAGCGTCCAATGCCTCGATGTATGACGGCGGCACGGCGCTGTATGAGGCGATGATGATGGCGCTGCGGATTACACGGCGAAACAAGATCATCTTGGACGATTCGCTGAACCCGATTTACCGGGTGATGATTCATTCCTACACGCGCAACCTGAACATCGAGCTGATCGAAACGACCAACGCCAACGGACTGGCCAATCGGGAGGCGATTCTGGCGGCGCTGGACGACAAGACCGCCGCGGTACTGGTGCAGAACCCGACGTTCTTTGGATGCATCGATGACGTCAGCGACCTGGCACAGGCGGCCCACGACAAGGGCGCCCTGCTGATTGCGTCGTGTTATCCGATTTCTCTGGGGATTCTCAAGACACCCGGCGCGATGGGGGCTGATATTGTCACCGGTGAAGGACAGAGCCTGGGGCTGCCGATGTCGTTCGGCGGGCCGTATCTGGGGTTCATGGCCACGCGCAAGCAGTATGTCCGACAGCTTCCCGGGCGAATCGTCGGCCAGACAACCGATAACCAGGGACGCCGCGGGTTTGTGCTGACGCTGCAAACGCGCGAACAGCACATCCGACGCGACAAGGCAACCTCGAACATCTGCTCCAATGAGGCGCTGTGTGCGCTGGTGGCGCTGATTTACGTGAGCCTGCTGGGCAAAGAGGGCCTTAAGCAGACTGCCCAACTTTGCGCGGACAAGGCCAGCTATGCCTATCAGCGGCTGACGGCTATTCCCGGGGTGCGGCCGCATTTTCACGCCAAGTGGTTCTTTAATGAATTCGTGCTGGATCTGCCCTGCGATGCGGCCGCTGTCGCCGCCAAACTGATCGAAAAAGGCTACGCCGCGGGTTTCCCGCTGAGCCGCTACTATAAGGGAATGGACAACTCCATCCTGATTGCCGTGACCGAAAAACGCACCAAACAGCAAATCGGAATGCTGGCCGAGGAACTGGAAGCGATTTTGTAAATTCTGTAGGATGGGCTTTAGCCCATCGCTTTTTTAGCCACAGAGTGCACAAAGAAAATAAAAAAGTCCTAATTTTGAGTTTAATTCAAAATTCAAAACTATGAATTAAAAATTGCTCTCTGTGTCCTCTGTGGCAAGAAAATATGAAATAGGAAATTTGGAAACAGGAAATCAAATATGAAGCTGGTGTTTGAAAAGAGTGTGCCGGGGCGTCGGGGCCTGCGGGTGTCGGCCAGTGATGTGCCGACGAGCGTGCATTTGCAGCAGGATTTGCTGCGAGACAACGACGCCGCCCTGCCGGAGCTGAGTGAGCTGGATGTGGTGCGGCATTTTACCGAATTGTCGCGGCGGAACTTCGGCGTGGATACTAATTTTTATCCGCTTGGCTCGTGCACGATGAAGTATAATCCCAAGGTCTGTGATCGGATCGCGTCGTATCCGGGCTTTGCCCATTTGCACCCCCTTTTGCCTCAGCTACGCGGCGGCGGGATGCTGACCCAGGGCGCACTGGAAGTGCTCTACGAGATGGATATGCTGCTGCGTGAAATCTGCGGGATGAGCGCCTTTACGATGCAGCCGATGGCCGGAGCGCACGGCGAACTGACGGGCATTATGATAATGGCGGCCTACCACCGCGACCGCGGCAACAAAAAACGCATCATTCTGGCCCCGGACAGCGCCCACGGCACCAACCCGGCCAGCGCCGCGATCGCCGGCTATACCGTCAAGACCGTGCCCAGCGACGAGACCGGCGTGATGTCGATGGCGGCGTTGAAGGAGTTGCTCAGCGACGAGGTGGCCGGGCTGATGCTGACCAGCCCCAATACGCTGGGGCTGTTCAACCCGCACGTCAAGGAAATCTGCGATCTTATTCACAGCGTCGACGGGCTGACCTACTACGACGGGGCGAATCTGAACGCCATCGTTGGCAAGGTCCGTCCCGGCGATTTGGGCTTTGACATCGTGCATCTGAACCTGCACAAGACATTCGCTACACCCCACGGCGGCGGCGGCCCCGGCGCCGGGCCGGTCGGCGTGCTCCAGAAACTCGTCGACTATCTGCCGGTCTCGACGGTCATTAAACGCCAGGACGGCACCCTTGCCCTCGATTACGACCGCCCCAAGAGCATCGGCTACATCGCCCCGTTTTACGGCAACTTTGCCGTCGTTCTGCGAGCGTATGTCTATGTCCTGATGGCCGGGCGCCAGGGACTGCAGCGTGTGGCCGAAAACGCCGTCCTGAACGCCAACTACATCAAGGAAAAGCTGCGCCGCTATTATGATGTGCCCTACCCGCAGACCTGCAAGCACGAATGCGTCCTCAGCGCATCGCGCCAAACCCGGCACGGCGTTACCGCGCTGGATCTGGCGAAGGGGTTAATCGACGCCGGCTTTCATCCGCCGACGATGTATTTTCCGCTGATCGTTAAAGAAGCGCTGATGATTGAGCCGACCGAGTGCGAAAGCAAAGAGACGATAGACGGCTTTATTGAAGCCATGATCAAGCTGGCGCAGACAGCAGAAACAGACCCGGATCGCCTGAAAAACGCCCCAATGAGCACACCCGTCGGCCGTCTCGATGAAACCACCGCCGCCCGAACTCTGAACATTGCAAGCCTGGCAGAACCACAAATCTAATGTCGCGGCGGCAGGGTCGAACGATTTGATTAATATCCGTGAACAGGCGCGCGACGCTGCTGTTGCTGATGGAACTGAAATGGAAACCGCTGAATACTGTCCAACTGCGCCGAAGCCGATTCCATATTTCGTTCCAGCGTTCGCAGCGGCAATTCCGGCGGCAACGCGCCGGGCCAGCGGCGCGCCTGTGCCAAGACCCTGCGGTATTCGGCAATCAGGTTTTGCAGGACGACCACCTGCTCATTAAGCAGAATCTCCAGACTCATCATGGGCTGATCGGTCACAATCCGTTCCGATTCAGCAACTCGGCCGCGAGCCCGCGCCGAACGGTCTATGCGTCTTCTCTGATCACGCGTAAAATCGGGGTCCTGGAAATCAAATCCGTAAAAATTGTCAAACTGCCTCTGGGGCATTGTGACCCGTCCCCTTCGCGGGATGCGCGAGGGTTGTTCATCGCGTCTGACCTCACGCATCACCGTACCGGTACGCAGGTGGTCCTCGACGCGCGAGATTTGATCTTCGAGTGTGGCTGAATACTCTTCCATTTGGGCAATAGCCGCCAGCCCCTGTCCGATGGTCCGGCGTGCGGCGGTAAATCGGCGAACGGCCGCGTCGATATCGCCGGCCGGCCTGAATCGGGGCTCCTCGATTTGCCGCACCCGGGCAATCTCGTCAACGGAGGCGGCCTGGGCGTCGACCAGTCCGATACGCACCGCATCAGAGGCCGAGAGCATCAGCACACGCCCTAACACATCAGCCGGCATGACCCCCTCTTCATAATCCGAACGCGACAGCGAAACCCCTTCAGCGAGCGTGCGCACTATCGTCTGTGTCGGCTGACGGTTGTCGCGCTCCACAAACAGCGTCCTGTCGTCACGGTCGACAACTTCCACCACCGAAACAGATTTATCCACCAGCGCCCGCGCAATCGGTCTCAACTCTTCCCGCTCGACAAGACCGGCCGCATAGCCGGAATATCCAGCCAGGGCATCGGAACTGTAAAGACGCAAAAACGTGGAGAACTCCTCGGGCCTATACCCCTCGGCCATCGGCCCGACGGCGCCGATAGAGGCGGTCGGGGCGATATAAACTTCGTCCCCGGCCAAGGCGATCAATGCAGCCGCCGAATAGACCCCGGAGAATTGGCCGCCGGAGATGTAGGTCACCACCGGACAGTTAGTCGTTTGCTGGATGGCATCAACGATTGTCCTGATGTATTCGCCGCGTCCGCCGGGCGAGTCAATCTCAATCAGAATGAATTGGGGCCCCCGGTTGGAAGCCTCAATAATGATCTCAGCGATCCGTTCGGAAACACCTTTTGAGATGAGCGCTTCTTCCTGGCGAATCGGTATGCGGATAATCGTATCGTGTCGCCCGCGGCCGTCCAGAGTGATGTCATACTCATCTTCATTGATGGTGATCATCTTTTTCTCTTCGCTGTGATAGACCACCATCTTTCCCTGGCCGCGCCGCTGTGTCTGGAAACCGTAAAAGACATCCCCTGTTTCCTTATGTACGAACGTGTCCGCAAATCCGCTGCACGCCAGGACGATAATAAGGACCGGAATAAGTGCCGTAACTTTCATATACATTCCCCTGTAATAGGCGTTTTGTGAATATGTCTTTTTACATGGCCCGCGCCGTGAGGCCGTAATTTGCCGCTCTACTGTTATACCATTGCATCCGGATCCAAGTTCATTAGATTCACGCATCCGGCGATTCTTTGGCAAGTATAAATCTATTATAACAGGGATTTTGAAAAAAATCAAATTTTAAGAAAAAACTCCATCATGTCGGAGCCTTTTTCGATGGTCAAGCCCGATTCACGACTGTAGCGTTCGCCAAACGGCTGCTGCAGCACCCCTTTGACCCCCGCCCCGGCCAGCGCAAAGGGAACCGGATCGGCACTGTGCGAGCGCAATTCGATCGGCGTGGGATGGTCAGGCATCACGAGAATGCGATAGAAATCGTACTTCTTAAGCGCCTCATAGACCGGGCCGACGATGCATTTGTCAATCCGCTCGATGGCATGTTTCTTATGCTGGGGATTGCCGCTGTGGCCGGCTTCGTCCGGGGCCTCGATATGCACAAACACAAGGTCATACTTTTCCAGCGCATCAATCGCGGCCTGCCCCTTGCCGGCATAATTGGTATCGATATATCCGGTTGCACCCTCAACGGAAATCAAGTCAAAGCCGACCAGCCGGGCCAGTCCGCGGACCAGATCGACCGCGGTGATGGCCGCGCCGCGTTTTCCGTATTTCTTGCTGAACCGCTCGAGCACGGCCTTT
>PXAQ01000063.1 GCA_003567095.1 Phycisphaerae bacterium | reverse complement strand
TCAAAATTGTGGAATCCGCCTTTGGCGGATAGCATTTTTACGAACGATTTGAATGTCTTGCAAGATGTTTAATCATCATCGGTTAAGGTAAATTGTTGTAGTTTATCGGTCAGTTTGAGTAATTAGAGTTTATGTGTGTAAAATCGCGATGACATTGTGTCGCAGGAACGTTGATTAAGGAAAAACTATGTTGTGTCAGGCGTGTAAAGAGCATACGGCGACGATCCATCTGACCGAAATCCGCAACGGCCAGCGGGCCGAGACGCATTTGTGCCAGGAATGCGCCCATCAGCAGGGGCTGGCCGTCAAGGCACAGATTCCGCTTAATGAGCTTCTCAGTACCCTGCTGAGCGTCCAGCCCGAAGCGGGACAGGACGAAAAGAAGCTCGAGGCCCAGATGGAGGCCAGAATTTGTCCGGATTGCGGAATGACGCTCAAGCGCTTTGCCAAAGAGAGCTTGCTGGGCTGTCCGCACGATTATGCGGTCTTTAAAGACCAGCTTTTGCCTTTGATTGAGCGCAGCCAGAACGGCAAGAGCCGCCATTGCGGCAAAGTGCCGACGCGTCTGCCCAAGGCCGAAAAACAGGACATCGTGCTGCGCCGACTCAGGGAGCAGCTCGACGAGGCTGTCGGCCAGGAAGATTACGAACGGGCGGCCCGTCTTCGCGATGAAATCAAACAACAGCAGGAACCGACGTCCTGAGCGGCGTCAGGAGAAATAAATCGTATGAAGCCAGCTGATTTATGCAAGGCGTCCAGCGCGTGGTTTGGCCAGGGACGCGGGTTGTTTTCCGATGTGGTGATCTCATCGCGCATTCGCCTTGCGCGCAACGCGGCCGGCTTTGCGTTTGTGCCCTGCCTGGGGACCGAGCAAAAGCAGCAGGTGCTGGACACATTCAAGACGGCGCTGCTGGCGTTGGAGCTGGAAGGCGAGATCTTTTTTATTGACGTTGCCCAAGCCTCGCCGGTGGAGCGCGAGCTGCTGGCCGAGCGGCATCTGATTACGCGGCGCCAGGCCACCGGCCAAGGCCCGCGCGGGGTGATTGTCGCCTACGGTGAGGCGTTCGCGGCGATGATCAACGAAGAAGACCACCTGCGGATGCAGGTGCTGGCGCCGGGGCTGGATCTGCACTCCTGCTGGGAGCGGATCAACCACATCGACGACAAAATCGAACAGCAGGTTCGGTACGCCTTTGACCAGCGGTACGGCTACATGACGGCCTGTCCGACGAATCTGGGCACCGGCATACGCGTCTCGGTGATGCTGCATCTGCCGGCGCTGAAAATGACCGGCCAGATCGAGAAGGTGCTGGCCGCGGCGCGCGACTGTGATCTGGCGGTCCGCGGCCTGTTTGGCGAGGGCACCGAGGCGATCGGGGATTTGTTTCAATTGTCCAACCAGGTCACGCTCGGGGTCAGTGAGGCCCAGGTGGTCGAGGATTTTGTCAGCCGGATCGTACCCAAGATCGCCGCCTACGAACTGGAGGCGCGCAAAGCGCTGCTGGCCGAGCGGCCTCAGACGCTTGATGACAAGATTCAGCGGGCTTTGGGTGTGCTGCGAAACGCCTGCCTGGTCAGCTCGCAGGAGGCGCTCTTTTTGCTGAGCAACGTCCGGCTGGGCGTCAATCTCGGGCGCATCGAAAAGCTGGACCTGGCGACGGTCAACGAGCTGTTTATGCTGACTCAGCCGGCTCATTTGCAGCTTCGCGCCGGGCGTATGCTGGACGCCGAGCAGCGCGACAGTCTGCGCGCCCAGATTCTGCGGTCGCGTCTGTGTATTAATTGATCCAGCGTCAAAGCGTGGGCGCTGATGCCGGCAGCGCCACTGTTTTTCTGTACAGCGATGAAGGCCAAAGCATCGAAATCACACCACACGATCGACTGGACAGAGCTTTCTGACCGGGAGCTGCTGGGGCTGCGTGTGCGCGATCTGCATGTTCACATCGCCGGCTCCGTTCTGGAGGGGCGCATTGAACAGTTGTATGACGAGTTGGCTCAAAAAGGGCTGGGGTTTCGTCCGCCGTGCTATCTGGCCGATGAGTGGCTCTGCCCGGATAAGGTGCCGATTATCGGCATTCCGTTCTGCCTGGCGCACCGCCGTTTGACCGAACTGGAGCAGCGGATGATGCTGGAGGTCGAAGGGGCCGACGCGCGAAGCTGTATGAAGCTGCTGCGGCACGAATGCGGCCACGCGATCAACTATGCCTACCGGCTTTACCAGCGCACCCGCTGGCGGGAGCTGTTCGGGCCGTTCGGTGCCCCTTACGGCAACTCCTACAGCTTTCGTCCCTACTCCCGCCGCTACGTGGTGCATCTGTCGGACTATTACGCCCAGTCGCATCCCGATGAGGATTTTGCCGAGACGTTTGCGGTCTGGCTGGATCCGGCCACCGACTGGCGCGAAAAATACCGCGACTGGCCGGTGCTCAAAAAGCTGCTGTATGTCGATACGCTGATGCACAAAATCGGCGACACCGAGCCGCCGGTCAAGCCCGATTTCAATCCGCCCTGGTCGGCCGGGCGGATGACCTCGACGCTGCAGGCCTATTATGACCGCAAGCGCAAGGCTCTCGGCGCCGATTTTCACGGCTATTACGACACGTATCTTCATCAGTTGTTCAAGACCGAAAAACTCAGTCCCGCTGATGTGCCTGCCGACGGCCTGCTGCGCGCGCATCGGCGGCTGCTGGTCAATCAGATCGCCCAGTGGACCGGCCATCGCAAATTCGACATCAATCAACTGATCGGGCGGCTGATCGGACGCTGCCGGACACTGGCCCTTTACGGCCGGGCCGGCGACCTGGTGGGCATCACGGCGCTGATTACCGTCATTGCCGGCAAAACCTTTCAATCCCGCAGGAGAAAACCCCGATGAGAACGCACCGTTTGGCGATTACCGTGCTGGTGGACGCGGCCGAGATCTTTGCCGACGATCCGCAGTATGAAGGCGTGCCGGTCAAACCGACCACCGAATATCATGTCGTTCAGGGCCTGCGCCAGCTCGGCCATACCGTCGATGTGATGGGCGTGGATGTCAATGTCTCGGAAATGGTCAGCATCCTGGCCGAGGACCCGCCGGACCTGGTGTTTAACCTGACCGAACAATACGCCGGGCACCGCTCGTTTGACAAACACATCGCCGCGTGCCTGGAGATGCTTGAGGTGCCCTTTACCGGCGCCGGGGCGATGGGGCTTTTGCTCTGCCGCGACAAACGGCTGTGCAAAGAGCTGCTGGGTCTTCACAAGATTCGCGTGCCGACGTTCCTGTCCTTTCCGGCCGGCCGTCGGGTGCGGGTCTCGGGCCGGCTGGATTTTCCGATGGTCGTCAAGCCGGCGCTGGAGGACGGCTCGGAGGGCATCGCCAACGCCTCGATCGTCTCCACGCCCGAGGCGCTGCGCGAGCGGGTGGCCTTTGTTCACGCCCGCTGGAACCAGGCGGCCATTGCCGAGCAGTACATCCCGGGCCGGGAGCTGTATGTCAGTGTGCTGGGCAACGCCCAGCTCAAGGTGCTGCCGGTGCGGGAATGCACGTTCGGGCACGCCGGCGCCGACGGCGAAGGGCCTACGATGCTGACCTACCGGGCCAAATGGAACGACCGCTACCGCGAAAAGTGGAAGATTGATTTTGTGTTTGCCGAGCTGGAGCCCGAGGTGCAGCGCAAGATTAACAGCATCTGCAAACGGGCCTTTCGCATTCTGCATCTGCAGGACTATGCGCGCATCGACCTGCGGCTGCGGCCCGACGGACGGATTGTCGTGCTCGAGGCCAACCCCAACCCCGATATCGCCTATGGTGAGGAGGTCGCAGAAGCGGCCGAAAAAGACGGGATGGACTACGAAGCCCTCCTGCAGCACATCGTCCGCCTGGCCCTGCGAAGATTCTACAAATCCTCCTGAGCCGCATTGTCCAACCTGTTTCTACATCTGCAGGGGCGACGCAGCTATTTCTTATTTGCGTTTTTGGTAAAAAGCAGGTTTAATAGAGACAGATTTGACGAGCCGTAAAATTGAAGAAGACCCCAAACTGAAAATTACTTTGTGAGATGTGGACATGTTATATATATTGTTCAATAGTTTTACACTTATAGGTTTTGCTGCTTTATTCTGTGCTTACCGCCGCTCAAAATCTCAAACAGAAGACGAACGAAGAGATAAGAGATTGCTCAAGATTATGGGTTTTGCATTTCTTTTGGGAGGAATAATAGATAGTCTTTTTAAATTGAACATCATTTGATTGGGCTGTTATGAACACACACATACAAATTGAACAGGATAACTTTTGGCAGACGACGGCTAAAAACCAATATCGAATAATGAAGATCCTTCATTGGGGGATGCTTGGCGGGATAGTTGCTGTCGGTGCAAGTGTTGTAAAGCTTTGGCTGCGACAGGACGAATTTATCGAAACGGAGACAGCCGGCGAAGTATCACTCCTGCATATATTGACCGCTATGCATATAGCCGTAGCAGTGATTTGTTTTCCATTAGGGCGATGGGTATTCAAAAAATTAGTCAGTGCCCGCGGAATGATCTGGCAAGAGAAAAATCGGTTCTTCACGGGGATTTCGGAAGATGCAAGACCGGCTCAGGGCCTTTTTATAGCGATGGCAGTCCGCCTGTTTATTTTTCTGGTACCGGCTATGAATGGTTTAGTCGTCTGTATGATCGGGATTTTTTCCGGTGAGCTGGCCGAGAAGCCGGTTTATTGGGGAAATTTGACTTCAAGTATTATTTTCGTATTCCTGGTCCTGGCAACCTTCCCGACTCAAACCCGTCTCGATAGTTTAATTCCGAAAGAAATATAGCTCATTTGTGCTTGAGAATGCCGCTGATGTGCGGCTGTAACGAAAACAAGGTTTTGCACACTATAATATGTTGCGGACCAACAGGTTGTGAAGCGTTGAACAGTAAAAATCAACCAACAGCAGGAGAGTCAACGATGTGCTGTTGTCATGAAAAACAAGATTGTCAAAAACCGAAATATCTCAAAGAGACGCCTGAAAAATGCACGGCCGAACGAATTCAACGCTGTCACAGTATAACTA
>PXAQ01000275.1 GCA_003567095.1 Phycisphaerae bacterium | reverse complement strand
TCAGCTTCGGCAGCGACCGCGGCAAGGTGGCGTTGGGATAGGGCAGGCCAAAGCCCAGCGTATCGCACAGACGAACCTTGATCGGCACATTGTATTGCTGCGAAAGCTCCAGCAGCCGAGCTGCAAACGGCAGCACAAAGCCGTCGTAGTCCGCCCGGGTAATGTCCTCAAAGTGGCAGCGGGGCTTGATGCCGCTGTCCAGCGCCGCCTTGACGATATCCAGATACCCTTCCAGCGCCTGGGCACGGGTTTTCTTCAGTTTCAGGAAAATATGGTAGTCGCTGGCACTGGTCAGAATGCCGGTTTCCTTGAGGCCCATCTGGGTGACGAATTTAAAGTCCGACGGCGTGGCGCGAATCCAGCCGGTAATCTCGGGGAAGTCGTAGCCGCGCTCCTGGCACAGCTCAACGGCCTTGCGATCCCGGTCGGAGTACAAAAAGAACTCGGACTGACGAATCAAATCAGTGCCGCCGTTGATGTCATGCATGAAATCAAAAATTTTCAGTACCTGCTCGGGCGAATACGGCGCGCGGGCCTGCTGACCGTCGCGGAAGGTCGTATCGGTAATCCAGACTTTTTCCGGGACATCGAGCGGCACCGTTTGCTCTTCCAATACCATCTTCGGAAACGCCGAATAGGGGAAAATGTCCCGGTACAATTGAGGCTCGGTTACATCCTGTAGTTGAATCGATTTTAAATCCATAAGCACCTCTCTATTAAAATTTATCTTTGTTTGCTGGTCGTCGAACACTAATTACCCGAGGTAGAAGTCAAACCCACACAGGCGAATGTTAAGTTCTTTATTTTAAAACGCTTATAGTTCTTAAAAAGTCTATTTGGCCAGGGATTATGCCAAGGTTTTCCTGACCTTCTTATTATATTAGATATCTAGTATATATCTATTTCACTCAATTCAGTGCATTATACCTAATGTGTGTTTACTTTGCCAGAATTTTTTTGTTCGAACTGTACCCAAGGTCACGGGAACCTTGGAAAAGGCTTACATTATGGTCGAGAATTCGATATAATCATCTGCGTCATCGGTCAGCACCTGCTTTACACCGATAATGACGCCCAAAACCCCTTCAGCTGCGTGGTGGCCAGCGATTTGTATCTTCCCAAAAGCTGGGATGCCGACCGGGAACGCTGCCGGCGTGCGGGCATTCCGGATGAGCTGGTGCACCGTCCGGCGTTTTACGGCCAATCCTGGCGGAAAATGGTGATTAAGGACACAACACGCGGCCCCTGTATTTGGCATGTCATGTCTACACAGGTCTATGCCGTCCTGCAGTCCGCCGCCAGAACCACTGCACCCCAAAAGCCATTGACCTGATCGCGCAAAAAAAGGTCGATCTGGACTTTATGATCACGCATACGTTCCGCTTCGACCAGACCGCCGAGGCGTTTGACCTCGTGGCCGACTACCGCGACGGCGTCGTCAAGGCACTGATAAAAATGGACGCGGCGACCGAAAAACAGCAGCAATGATTTAACCCCATCAGGGCAACGGTATTGCTTCCAGCGTAAACGGGACCTTGACGACATCCTCGTCTGTGGAATATGCTTTTAAAAGTTTCACAGTCCATGTATCATATCGGGGATGTGAATTGTATCGAAAACGAGTTTCTCAAGAAGTCGCGACTGGATGCGACCGGCGATTTGTCCAGTATGCCGATCTACATGGCGAAGAAGGGCAGCCACAGGACGCGTCGGATTATTGAGTGGAGTAGCGGATTGCTATGAATGTGCAATGTCCAATTTGCAGGAAGGTGATTCCTTCGACGTCAACGGCTCCGGATGGCCGCACGCAGATCAACGCGCGGTTCTTTCCCTTCTGCAGTGAGCGGTGCAGGATGGTGGACCTCGGCGGCTGGCTGGGGGGCCGCTATCGCGTTGTCGCCGAGCGGGACGACGAGATGGGGGATATGGACGGCACAGATTTTCAGGATTAACAGGCGACGGGTTTTCGCTATGTTGAAGCGTTGAATACCGCAGCTTTCTGAAAGGTCGTCGACAAAGCTGTCCTGTTGCGCTTCAGCGTAAAATTCAGGGTAGTTGCCTCGAATTGCAATTGCAGAGGGCCGCCGGCATATTTCGGCTGGCTGAGGTCTCAAATTAAGGGTGCGACGTTATATATTTTTCCAATTCGTCCCATAAGAGCCATTTTTTTGTTGACTTTTCGCGTGATTGGTGTATTATACTCAAACTGACCGATAAACTGCAACAATTTACGTTAACCAATGATGATTAAACAGGTTGTAAGACATTCAAATCGTTCTTGAAAATGCTATCCGCCAAAGGCGGATTCCACAATTTTGATTTTTGCACTTTAATTTTTGACTTCTCAAGCTGACCATCGGTAAGTTTGAGTATTATAGTATTCCAATGACCCATGCAACCGGGTGGCTAATATCTTTCATGGAGGTAAGACTATGAACCATACATTGATTCACCCGAATAAGCTTCAGGCTGATTGCTCAATGCTGTTGATTTTCTCCCCGACGCCGCATGATCGCGCATTTAAAATCCAGATGGAGAAATTCGACAATTTGCGTGTGGCCCTGCTCGAGCACCACATCGTTCTGGGCGAGGTCTTCGAGGGGCTCGAGGGCCACATCGGCTCGGAGAACCTGCCGCCGGAGGTCTGCGAAAGTCTGCGCCGCCGGTTTCACATCCCCGACGGACGGTTCAGTGTGATGCTGGTGGACAGAGATTCACACATCAAACTCATCGCCGACTCGTGTGTGTCGTATGAAGAAATCGTGATGCGGGTCGAAAACGAGCACCACCACCAAGCCTGACAGCCCGGGCGGCCGGCGTGGGCCAATTGCGATCAAAAACGGTATGAATCTTGAGAACTGCATCAGGCGAAAGGGGCGCGAATTAGGGTTTGATCTGGTCGGAATTACTACAGCCGAGCCGCTGGAGCCGTTCTATGCGGACTATCACCGGCAGTGGCTTGAGGCCGGCCGCGCGGCGCAGATGGGGTATCTGCATCGCAACAATGACAAGCGGTTTGCACCGGCCCGACTGCTGAACGGCGCACAAAGTGTGATTTGTGTGGCATTGAATTACCGGCCGCAGAACAATGAACTGCCTGCGGACGCGACGCCTGCGGTGTCCCGCTATGCGCTGTACGATGATTACCACACTTTTATCAAGTCGCGTCTTTTTGATCTGGCGGCTTTTGTGCAGTCGACTTGTGGGGATGCGTCACCGGGTTTCAAGGTCTGCACTGACGCGATTCCGCTGGCCGAGCGTGCCTTGGCCCGGCGGGCAGGTCTTGGATTTATCGGGCGCAATCACGCGTTGATTCATCCTAAGCTGGGGGGGATGTTGTTTTTGGGTGAGCTGTTGACCGCGCTGCCGCTGGCCCCCGATACGCCGCTGGATGAGCAGGATTATTGCGGCGACTGCGGCCAGTGCATTGCCGCCTGCCCGACCGGCGCGCTGGGGGCCGATGGGCTGTTTGACGCCCGAAAATGTCTGAGTTATCTGACCATTGAAGAGCCAGGGGAGATTGAGGAGCGCTTTGGAAACGCGATCGGTGGATGTTTGTTCGGCTGTGATGCGTGTTTGGCTGCCTGCCCGTATGAAAACGACGCCCCGCCGCGCGCCAATGTGGATCTGGTGTTTCATCCGGAGCGGCTGGGGCTGTCTGCAAGGGAGGTTCTCGGATGGACGCAGGCGGACTTTGAGGCCGTCTGCAAGGGCTCGCCACTAGAACGACTGGGCCTTGATAGGCTGAAGCGCAATGCCCGACTCTGCCTGTCAAAAAATGAAGGGAACAAGGGTGCCGATTCTTCGGCGGTAAGCGAATGACCGGTCGGTTGAAATTGAAAAGCCGCAAGACCGGGCTTGCGGCTTTTCGCTTGGCAGTTTACGGAACGAGAAAGATGTCATCAGGATCGACGGGGGCTTCACGTCCTGTATACACATCCACGTCCTGGATGGTAAAGATGTCGTTTTGGTTGTAAATTCGTGTCTTGATAAACGTTACGGATCCATCGCTGAACAATGCATTCTGGCCCTTGTTGCGGTGGTTGGGGCTCATCATTTCACGAAGCTGCTGGCTCAGTTCTATGCGTTCGAATTCGTTCAGTTTCCGATAGACCGTCGGCTGATACGAGACGCGCTGGAAAAGGGGGTTTAAATCGGCGGCGATAATTCGCCGGGGGCGTTGCTGCAGTTTATTATTCTCGTCGGAAAGGAGCATAAAGCTGTAGCTGACTTGCCGCCGCGAGGGAAAATCGTGCAGTTCGGCCAGTTCGGTTTCACTGTACTGCTTCGGGCGGGCATCTTGGTGGCCGTTACAAAGAAAGGCACGGCCGTCCACGTAGCCGCCTTTGACGAGCTGAAAGATATAGCGGGTGTTGGATTGCACGTCCGGCTCCTGGCATCCTGTTTTCCACCACGGGGCACCGGCAGGTACCCTGACCGTGGCAATCTGACCGTTGTGGTCGTTGGAAAATGCCGCCAGGGCCCGGCCACCCTGCTGCAGATTGTCCCCGCAGGCAACCTGTCGACTGTGTTCCCGCATGGCGCCCAAGGAGGGGAATAATATGCCGGCTACCAGCAGAATGGCGGCGGCGGTTGCTAAAATCTCAAAAGCCGGGCGCCAGAAACGGCCGGCACCGGTGAGTTCCGGGGCGCCTGCGGGCGCATATTCCTCGTTTTCCTGCTCTTCTTTAAGGAGCGCCTCAAGCTTGCTGTTGCCGGGTGCTTTGGGGGCAGCAGCCATTTTCAGCCGCGCAACCGTTAAATCCGCCAAATTAGCAGGGCACGGTTCGTATTTGATGCTGTCCAGCTCAGTGAGTGTATCTTCGAGGCCGGCATAGAGGCGGGAGGCCTCAGGGTTGGCGGCAATCAGATCGCGTCCATGCGCAATATCGTCTTCATTACCACAACGAAAATAAAAATCAAAAATCAGTTGTTGATCTTCGGGACTAAGGTAACCCATGGTTATCGGACCTTCGATTCGCGGCTTTCCATTTTTTCATAAAATACGCAACGGCTGTATGCAGGCGGCTTTTGACCGTCCCTATGGGT
>PXAQ01000082.1 GCA_003567095.1 Phycisphaerae bacterium | reverse complement strand
GTCCAGATTCCGCGAGGACGGACTGCGCAGCACCGCTTCCTTGAGCAGGTCAACCTTTTCCGGCTCAATCGGACGCGGCTCATAGGCCCGCACACTTCGCCGCTGACGCAAAAGGGTCATCATAGTATTTTCTGCCGTCATCGCTAATCCTTCAAATTTCAAGTAAAAGCGGTTCGATACGTAATTTTATGCCACCGATTGTACATTGTAGCGGTGTGAGGGCTGCCTGTCAAACGCCTATGGTTTTCGGCACTTTCGCAATGCGTCGAGGAGGGTTTGCATGTCGTCGGGCAGGGGGGCCTCGAAGTGCATCCGTTGGTCTGTGGTCGGGTGGGTCAGTTCCAGCCGCCAGGCGTGCAGGGCGCAGCGGGCCATCAGCGGCTCTTCGGGCCCGGCGGGGCGGTCTTCGATCTGCCAGGGATAGACGGTTTTTCCGCCGTACATATCATCGGCGACGACGGGGTGCTTGAGCCAGGCCAGGTGCACGCGAATCTGGTGGGTGCGGCCGGTTTTCAGGTCCAGCTTGACCAGCGCATAGCCGCGAAAGGCTTCGAGCACTTCATAAAAGGTCACGGACGCTTTGCCGCTGTCATGACGGACGGCGTATTTTTCGCGGACATGCGGATGGACGCCGAGCGGCTGGTCGATGCAGTCGGCGGTCAGCTCCGGTGTGCCGTGGACGATGGCGATATAGGTTTTCTTGACGGTGCGCTCGGCAAACTGGCGGCTCAGCTTCCAGTGGGCGGTGTCGGTCTTGGCCACCGCCAGGCAGCCGGTGGTGTTGCGGTCGAGCCGATGGACGATGCCGGGGCGCATCTCGTCGCTGCCGGAAGAGAGCTGTTGGAAATGATGGACCAGCCCATTGACGAGTGTGCCGTTTTTGTAGCCGCGTGCCGGATGGACAATCAGATTGGCCTGCTTGTTGAGCACGACCATCTGTTCGTCTTCGTAGAGAATGTCCAGCGGGATATCTTCCGGCGTCAGCTCGCGCGTTTCGCGCGGCGGCAGGATCAGGTCGATCTGATCGCCGGGATTGAGTTTGCAGCCGGGCTTGGCGGGGCGGCCGTTGACGTTGACGCCCTGCTCGACGATCAGCTTTTGCAGGCGGGTTCGGCTGAACTGGCTGAAACGCCCGGTCAGATATTTGTCCAAGCGGCGATGTTTGAGATTTGTCCCGACGCGAAAACACAGCGGCCGGCCAGCCAGCTCGTCGCCGTTGTCCGGATCGCTACCGGCCAGTTCGTCGATTGCGTCTGTGTCGTTCGGGGGCACATCGGCGGCGTCGGGCTGCGGCGAATCGGGGGCGGCCATCATAGCGCTATCAACAATCCGGTCGCGTTACTCAATGGCCTGATTGCCTTCGGGCAGCAGGTCAGGAACCGAGTCCGGCAGTGTCTCCGGTTCGACCGGTGACGGCTCATCCAGTGTTGGCGGTGTCCGAAAGACGCCTGCGGGGTCAGATTCAAACAGATCGGGATCAAACATCTCCGGCATACGCGATTCATCCGGCAGCGGCTCCGGGGCGGGGGCAAAGACGAAGGCCTCCAGGTTTTCGTCCAGCGCCTCAAGCCGCTGCTGCGCCTTGGCCGGGAACATCGTCGCGGCAAAGTCGGGCGTGTCGATGATGTCTCGATAGTGCTGGGCCGCCGCGTCGCGCTGGCCGCGTTCTTCGGCGCACAGGGCTAGCCCGATCTTGGCCATCGCCCGAAGCGTCGGGGTGGTGGCCGCATCGAGCGCTTTTTCGTAGGCCTTCTGCGCCTGATCGATACGGGCATGAAGCTGGTCGACATCGATAATTTCGGGACGCATATGCAGTTCGGTACGCATCGCCTGTGCGGCTTTGATGCGTGCCAGGGCCGCCAAGTCGTTGTTGGCCGCTTCGTCAGCCTGATTGAGCAGATCGCCGGCGCTGGCCAGCAGGGCCTCGGTCGCCTGTTGGCGCGTCTGTTGGTCTTGTTGGGCGGCCTGCAGCACCCTAAACATCTGCTGATCAAGATTCTGGATCGATTCGGTCACAGCCGCGGAGCGGGCCATTTCGCGCTCTTGGCGCATCCGCGTCAGCATCGGCCAGGTCACCAGTCCGATAATGATCAGTGCGACACCGATAATCGTGCTCAGATTCCGCTTGCAAAACTCCGGAAAGTGGCCCAGCCAGTCGGCCAGTTCGTTTGTCTTCAGCTCATGGCGATGTTTCGAGTCCATTATGATCTCCGTTTCAGGTTTTTTTCATTTTCCACCGGCCCTTACCGGCATTTATGTATTGATTAGGTTACGCTTCAGTCGCTCAAAGGATCATGATAAACCGACAATGATACCAAAAATGCTCTTGACTTGCAAGCGGGCTTTAACGATAGCAAAAATTTGTCAGCGTGTCGTAAAAGATGTTTAGTTTCGTGGGCTTTAACGCGAATTTCCTGTATTCTTGCAAAATTACGTTCAAAAATTTCACGATTCCCAAAGCGCAATTGAACCCCTTAGAGGGCGTGGTGATGATGACAGTGCTTTTACTCGCTCATTTCACCGTCTCCAAAGACGTCTTCGGAATGCCTTCGGCTTAGTGTTGTACTGGTTCAGCCGTAATTGGACAAATTGCCTTTCCGGTTGAGTGAGTATACCTGCCTTCGGCAGGGAGTTTTTTGAGGCATAAGTGTGGTGCTAAACGGGAAGTGGACACTGGACAATGCGGTTCTGGTTGACCGAGCAACTGCGGCCTGAATCGAACGGTCACAGAAAATAGCAAATGGGTAACTTATTCAGCAGGCCCGAAGATAGAATTGGAAGCAATATAATTTTGCTATGAATTTTGCTAAAACGATGATATTGTGCAAAAACCCATTAGCCGAGGTGGGAGTCGAACCCACACGCCCTGTCGGGCAGGGGATTTTAAGTCCCCAGCGTCTGCCATTCCGCCACTCGGCCACATTTACGCAGTATGACGGTTTTTGGTTCCGAAAATTCCAGAAAGGGATTATAGAAACTTTGCCGTTTTTATCAAGAAAATAGTGCCGGAAAAACCAAACCCGATGATTTGCGGACAATGTTTTAATTTTATCAGCAATTTGGCGGTGGTTTTGAAGGTGCACGAAAAAGGCTTTTAATGCCGCCTCAGGGGCTAAAAATAGGCCTTGAGGACATATTGCTGCATCATGCGCTGGGTATTGAAAAAAGAGCCGTTCAGCGCGATCGAATGCTGCATCACTTGGCAAAATGCGGGATGGTCGTTATAGAACAGGTTGATGACGTGTTCGAGTTTGCGATACAAATCATCGGCATCCCGTGCCGGGTCCACCTTGTCGTGCCCGTAGCGATGATTTTGACCGATGGCCCATCCGGTGGCATCTTCGATGCAGCCCTCAATCCACCAGCCGTCCAGCACGCTCAGCGAGGGCACGCCGTTCAGGGCGGCCTTCATCCCGCTGGTGCCGGAGGCCTCCATCGGCGGCTGCGGGGTGTTGAGCCAGACATCGACGCCGGCGACCATTTTGCGGGCGATGGTCATTTCATAGTTGGGTAGATAGGCGACTTTGACCACGTCGCCTAACTCTTGTGAGGCAGCGAAGATGCGTTTTATCAGCGTCTTGCCTTCGTGGTCCTGCGGATGGGCCTTGCCGGAGTAGACAATCTGCAAACGGCCGGCTTCTTTGGCCAGCCGGGAAAGTTCATCGGGACGGCTAAGCAGCAGGTCACCGCGTTTATAGGCCGTGGCGCGCCGGGCGAAACCCAATGTCAACACGTCCATATCAAAGCCGAGATTGGTCTGGCGGTTGATGTCGTTGATTAACTCGCGTTTGGCGAGTCTATGAGCCTCAACAACCTTTTGGCAGGGGATGCTCAGGGCATAACGGAGGCTGAAATTATCGTCGCGCCAGCCGGGGATGTGCGTGTCAAACAGCGATTGCATGGGGGGGCAGACCCAGCGATTGTGAACGCCGTTGGTGATGGCGTCAATTTTGTAGCCCTCGAACATTTTCTGGGAAACTTCGCCGTGCTTTTTGGCCACGCCGTTGACATAATGGCTCAGGTTCAGCGCCAAATATGTCATATTCAGGGTCTGGTCGCAACAAAAGACCCCGTCCAGTGTCAAGGCCTCATGCGGGCCGAGGACGGCGCGGACCAGTTTCATGTCGAACCGATCGTGTCCGGCCGCGACCGGTGTGTGGGTCGTGAATACGCATTGTTTGCGCACCGCCGCGATATCCTCGGCGGTAATGTCTTTGTTTTCCTGGCCGGCCAACTGTTCATCCAGCAATTCCAGCGTCAGCAGGCTGGCGTGGCCTTCGTTCATATGAAACCGGTTCAGGGCGGTGTAGCCCAGCGCGCGCAGCAGTCGGACGCCGCCGATGCCCAACACGATTTCCTGGCAAAGCCGGTAGCGTTTATCCAGACCATACAGGTAGTGGGTCAGGGCGCGGTCCTGCTCGGCGTTTTCCTCCAGATCGGTATCGAGAAAAAAGACCGGCACGACAAAACCGCCTCCGCCGGTCACATCGTACCTCCAGGCGCGCACCTGAACCTGGCGGCCCTCAATGGTGATGCTCGCTCGCTGGGGCAGGGGAACAGCAAAGTCGTTTGGCCGCCAGACGACCGGTTCTTCGATTTGGCTGCCGTCTTTGTCCAGACGCTGATAAAAGTACCCCTTGCGGTGCAACAGGGACACGGCCACCATCGGGATGCGAAAATCCGCCGCCGAAAAGATGGTATCCCCGGCCAGAATCCCCAGCCCGCCGCTATAGGTTGGCATGGCATCTTCCAGCCCGATTTCCATTGAAAAATAAGCGATTTTGCGATCTTTTTCGTCCATGATTTTGGCTCCGCAATAAAGGCTGGCCTCTGCGCCGTATCAATGCGATCCACTTTATCGGTCTGTCGGGCCGCTGTCAAGCAAACGCGCATATATCATCGCAAAAGAGCCCGTTGGTTATTTGGGATGGGGTGCGGCACTAAGAAAAAATTTCAAAGAAGTCCTGTAAAAACGGCTTTTATATGGATATTTCGTTGTTTTTGGCATTTTTTTTGGCATTTTTGATATGTTTTTTAACACCCGGACGAATTATTTGGTATACT
>PXAQ01000019.1 GCA_003567095.1 Phycisphaerae bacterium | reverse complement strand
TATCCGATGAGATTATTCAGGACGATGTGTTTGCCCGCCTGCTGATGTTTCCCAACGTGGTTGTCACCGGCCATCAGGCGTTCTTTACCCATAACGCGGTCAGCGCTATCGCCGAGACCACGCTGGATAATCTGTCAAAATTTGAGCAGGGCCATTGTCAGAACGCCCTGTCCTGCGGTCTCCACGTCGTCTCGGAAGCATAGGCGAGAGACCGGCGGCAGACAGTTTGCTCAGCGGGATTGAAGGGCGCCCCGGATCCGCCGGACGGCTTGTTCGAGGATTGGCCGCGGACAGCCGAAATTGAGGCGCACAAAGCCGGTGCCGTCAAAGTCGCTGCCGTCAGACACACCGACGCCGGCCTGATGAAACCATTTGGCCGGGTCCCTGGCGCCCAGCTGCCTGGCGTCAATCCACGCCAGGTACGTCGCCTCGACCGGCCCCATCGACAATCCCGGCAGGGCGTTGACAGCGTCAACGACGTAAACGCGGTTGCCGCGCAGATAGGCGATCAACTCCTGGTGCCAAGGGCCGCATTGCGACAGCGCCGCTCGGCAGGCCGTATAGCCCATGCTGTTGATATGCGGCAGGATGCCCTGGATGGTGCCAAGAAAACGCCGCCGGAGCTTTTCGTTCGGGATAATCGCGAACCCGCAGTTGAGCCCGGCCAGGTTAAAGGTCTTGGCCGGCGACATCAGGGTGATCGTCTGCTCGGCAATCTCGGCCGACAGCGTGGCGGTGGGCGTATGCCGCCGCGCTTCGTCGAGTACCAGATCGCAGTGTATCTCGTCCGAACAGATGACAATCCCGCGTTCTAAGCAGAAGTGTGCGACATCCAGCAGTTCCTGTTGCGTCCAGAGGCGGCCGACCGGATTGTGCGGTGAGCACAGCAGCAAAAGCCGGGTCTGCGGCCCGACACTTTCGGCCAGCGCATCCATATCAAAGGTATACCGCCCGTTGTCGCGCTTCAACGGACAGGTGATAAGCTGCCGGCTCGACAGCGGCGGGGCGGTCAAAAAGGGCGGATAAATGGGCGTAAAGCTTACGACGGCCTGACCCGGGTCGGCAAATGCCCGACAGGCGGCATTGAGCCCCGGCACCAGGCCGGGCAGCCACACAATCCACTCGCGGCGAATGTGCCACTTATGCTGTTGGGCGATCCAGTCGATTATCGCGTCATAGTCGGCCGGTCGTGCGATCGCGTAGCCGAACACGCCGTGCTCGACGCGTCGCCGAAGCGCCTCGACAATCGGCTCGGCGCAGCGAAAATCCATATCCGCCACCCACATCGGCAGAATATCCCGCCCACGATAACGCGACCATTTCAGGCTGTCGGTCTCGGTGCGATCCGGGCATGTCCCAAATCGGCCGGGTTGAGTGTGGCGATCGGTCATTGACTCTATTCGGCGGTTATCGTGACGGCCGTCGGCAGTTGTTTCGATTTCCGATGCTAGGTGTCTGAAATTCTGTCGCAGAGCCGTTCTCGTGTTTGCCGAAAATCATCCGGCCCGCGGAGGTTTGCAGCGCGCTGGTCACGACGAAATTGATGGTTTGCCCAATGCGGTTGTGGGCATTTTCGACGACCACCATCGTGCCATCCTCCAGATAGCCAACGCCCTGAGTCGCTTCTTCACCCGGGCGGATGATCTTGACCCGCATGGTTTCCCCGGGCAGGGTGACGGTCTTGAGGGCGTTGGCCAGATCGTTGATGTTAACCACATCCACACTGCGGAGCGAGGCGACCTTGTTCAGGTTAAAATCATTGGTCACCAGACGTCCGTCGCAGTTCTTGGCAAAGGCAATCAGCTTCTGGTCCACCTCGGTGTTCGCGTCCAGTCCAGGCGGGGGGGTATCGTCTATCTTGACTTCGATTCCAGGGCTGTTCTGCAGTTTTTTCAGGATATCCAGCCCCCGACGTCCGCGGTTGCGTTTGATTTTGTCACCGGAATCAGCCACCAACTGAAGCTCATTGAGCACAAATCGCGGCACAATCAGCGGGGCGTCAAACAGTTTGGTCTCTGCGATGTCGGCGATGCGTCCGTCAATGATCACCGAGGTATCCATCACCAGCGGGCGCAGGCCTTTTGTCTGACGGGAAAATTCGATATACGGGATAATGGTGCGAAAGTCGTCTTTGGTCCGCAGGACTATGCAGATGCACAGATAAACGATACAGGTGCCCATCAGCCAAATGACCATATTCAGCTGTTTATCCTCCAGCTCAAAATAGATGATGTTGACCATCTGGATGACTCGGCTCAGTGCCCAACTGATAGACATCCCGATCAGCAAACCGAAAAATATAGCCGCCAGAGCTGACAAAGATTTTTTGGGCGTCAGTGATTCAATGATAATGACGATCACCGCTAGGACAAGCCCTATCGCAAATACGGTGATGTCATGCGGGGGGCGAGCCGTTTCGGTTAAGCCGACAAAGAGGAAGGCCGTTGCTGTCACAAAAAACAAAAAGCGGATAAAATACAATAAGATCATACTGTTCCTTTCAACTAAAATTCATGTATGAGATAAAAATAATGGATTATTACTGCTCAATTTATATTACCGTTTAATAGGCGAATCTGTACTGGTTCAGCCGTAATTGGACAAATTGCCTTTCCGGTTAAGTGAGTATACCTGCCTTCGGCATGGAGTTTTTTGAGGCATAAGGGACTCTGAAACGGCATCATCCAAGGATGGGCGGAGGGGCTCTCCACCCTGACGCTGTTTCGTCGTCCCGGCCGGTTATCCCTGGCAGGGTACTCTCCATCAGCACCTGCGTCCGTTTGGCCGGCCGTTGGTATTGTCTGTTGCTCTCTGATGTCTGTCAAGTCCGTTTTCATACGATACTTTCCGCTGCTGTTTTCGGGCCTGACGGGCGGCGATCAGTTTGCGTTGACGTTCGGCCTGGATGGCGTCCGCACGTCCTTCAAGTTTATCCAGCGGCGTGATGTAGCCGATGGCACTGTGCAATCGCTGGGTATTGTAGCGTTTGATACAGTCGGCCACTTTGTTGAATGCACCCAAAACAAGCTCAGCCTCTCCCCCAAAAAAAATTGCAAAATCGTTCGGTTTTTGTTAGGATTTTCGGCCAAAATGCCGATAGACTATTACAGACAGAGAATTGATGAACGGACTCAAGAAAAAGGAACGTCACGGATGAGACGCGAAGATTCAGGAAACAGCGAGTCGCCTTTGTGCCGATTTGGGCCGGGCGGCGATTTTGTGCACAACTGGCACGCGCCGTCGCCAGCCGAGGACACTGCCCGCTCGCCGCTGAGCGGCGTGCTCACGTCGCTTGCCGAGCTGCTGGGCGTGACGGTGCAGCCGGAACTGCTGACCGAGATGGCCTGTATTCTGCCGCCGGAGACACCCTCGAGCAGCACAGGTAAAGAAACGAGCCCTAATTCAGGACAGGAGAGGACTTGTAATGACAAAAGCACCGGAACCACCCGCGATCACGCCGCGTCAACTGGACGTCCTGGCCCAAATCGAAGCCTTTCAGCGCAGCCGCTGTTATTCAGCGACGATTGGGGAATTGGCCGAGGCGCTGGGCCTAAGCCGTCCGACCGTGTTCGAGCACATCGCCGCCCTGCGCGCAAAAAAGCTGATTACACGGTCCAACGGCAGGGCACGCTCTTTGCGCTTGACGGCAACGGCAAAGCGGCTCATCGACACGGCTCGGCAGCTTGAAGTCCGCCAAGCGGGCCCGGAACCGGCTTCGGCCCAGACCGATGACGACCGGTGGCTTATGGCCGGGCGCGTATGCGCGGGCTTTGGCATCGAGGCCATCGAAGAGCCGCAACCGTTTTCTATCGCATCGGTACTGGGCTGCGGGCAGGGTGAGTTTATCCTTCAGGTCACCGGCAGCAGCATGATCGAGGCCGGCATCTACGACGGCGATTACATCGTCTGCCGCCCGTCGGCGCTGGCCGAAAACGGCCAGATTGTCGTAGCGCTGCTGGACGGCCAGACCGTGACGCTCAAACGCTTTTACAAAGACCGTAATGCCGTCCGGCTTCAACCGGCCAACGACGCCTTTGAGCCTGTTATCCCGACCGATTGCGCCATCCGCGCGGTGGTCACGGGCGTCATTCGAAGACTTGCGATACGATAGGACAGCACGATGGCACGCAAAAACGTACACCCCGACGACGGCATACTTGTTGTTCAACAACTCATCAAGCGATTCGGCAGCCGTGTCGTACTGGATACGATTTCGCTTGCGATTGAAGCGGGCAAAACCACCGCGATCATCGGCCCCAGCGGCTGCGGCAAGACGGTGTTTATGAAACATCTGATCGTGCTGGAGCGGCCCAGCGCGGGCAAGGTTTTTTTCAACGGCCATCGCATCGACGACCAGCCCGAACGAAAACTGGCCAAACTCCGCACACATTTTGGTTTCTGCTTCCAGATGAGCGCGTTGTTTGACAGCCTGACAGTCTTTGAGAATATCGTGTTTCCCATCCGTCAGCATATCAAGACAATCGATGAAAATGCGCTGGATGAGCTGGTCAAACACAAACTGGCGGTGGTGGGCATGGACGGCTTTCAGCATCACTACCCGGCCGAACTGTCCGGCGGACAGCGAAAGCGGGTCGCCCTTGCCCGCGCGATCGCCCTGAATCCGCAGATCATCCTTTACGACGAGCCGACCACCGGGCTGGATCCGATCACCTCCGATGTCATCAATGAATTAATTATCAAGCTCCAGAAGGAATTGAACATCACCAGTGTGGTTGTGACTCACGATATGAACAGCGCCTACAAAATCGCCGACCGTATCGTGATGCTCCACAAAGGCAAAATTATCGCAGACGGCCGCGCTGAGCACATCCGCGAACACCCGAACGACCTTGTCCAGCAATTCATCCAGGGCAAAGTGGGCCAAGCGGAATTGGCCGCCCTGCGCCTGGGCGGCACACGGTTTGAGACCCAGTTTCTGCCGGCAGATTTTCAATGATTACTTGCCGGTTGATTCGGGCTGTTCATCTGTCGCGGGGGGAGGGTAGGCCCCCCGCAACATCGCCATCCACCGGGTTTCCCGGTTGGTCTGCAAAGCGATTTTGACGGTCATCGTCAGCGGTACCGACAGCAGCATCCCCATCGGC
>PXAQ01000204.1 GCA_003567095.1 Phycisphaerae bacterium | reverse complement strand
GATGGTCTGCTCTTCGTTGTTCAGTTTGGCTGTGTAGTCTGAATACAGCGCATCGCCCAGCAACAGCTTATTACGCTCTACCGTTGACATCGCCCGGCGCAGCGCCTGGCGGGCTTCTTCAAAATTATTGTCCTGCCGCAGCGACCGCGATCGATCCAGGGCATCGTTGACCAAGGCCGTTGTGTAATCAATCCGCACTGCACGATCACGACGAATCACCTGCAGATAGGCGCTTTCGACATCGTCCGGGGCTTTGTCTCTCAAATCCGCCTCGTCAGGCATGTCTTGCACATGCAAATCCTCTGCGTCCGGCTCTGCCGCCGGCATTGGCGCCGCCGGCTCTTCCGGCTGCGCCGCGGTCGGCTCATCCAGCACCGCCGAGACGGCGTCCTGTTGGCGACGGCTGATCGATGCCAGATAGTCACCGGCCGGCCGCTCGCCGCGCACCGACACGCCCGAGTCGACAACCTCTTCAAAACCGGCGCGGGCCGCGTCCAATTGACCCGCCTGATAATCGTCAACCGCCGCATCATAAACCGCCTGCATCTGTTCCTGACGATCTGTAATTTTTTCCTGCAGGTCCTCCAGCGTCATCGCGACCATTGTCTTTTCCTGCTCGCTGATATAGGGACTGTTCTGGATTTGGCGCATCAGCACCGCCGCTTGGGCATACTGGCCTTGCTCGGCCAGCTCGTCGCTTTCGGCCAGCAGGTCCATGATTTCCTGCCGCTTCTCGGCGGCCTGTTCAATAGATTCCTGAAGGGAGAGGATGTCACTGCGCTGCTGGTCGGTAACAAAGGAGGCCAGCTGGGGGGTCGTGAGCTTGTCCAGTTCCGCCTGGGCCTGCGGGTAAAACCCGCGACGGACCTGCTCGGCGGCAATTTGAATAATCGAATCAATGCGCGCCTGACGGGCCCTTTCTTCATCCGAGTGCTGAGCCGCTGCGACCAGGGTTGTAGCCAGGAAGACAACGGCCAGAGCCACCACCACCAACCCCCGAACCATTCCGAAACGCTTATTGCGAGAACTTAGAAACATCTCCACAATCATACTCCACAAAGTAAGGCTAAAATCATTTTAAAAAAGTCCACATCGCACATCCCTACCCACTCGGTTTCCACTTAGAGTAGGCAGTTTAAGGACAATGTCAAATGAATGCAAGCGAAAAAATATGGAAACTTTCTCAGCTATCGACTTGTTTTTCAGAGTAATAACTTGTATAGTTCGCCGTGGACTGCAAAATGTGGAGTTTTTTGTGCAAGAATCTGAAAAAAGATATATGTTAGCCGTCGAAACCGCCGGGCGCATCGGCTCGGTGGCCATCGGACAAGCGGATACTGTTTTATACGACTCTTCTTTTTCCGGTTTTATGCGTCACAGCGCCGAGCTGTTCGATACGCTTGACATGCTGGTCGGCAAGGTCGGTATTCGTCCCGGCCAGATCAGCGAGGTCTCGATCACCGTCGGGCCGGGCAGCTTTACCGGGATTCGCATCGCCGTTACACTGGCCAAAATGCTTTCCTATGCCCTCGGCGCCCGCATTGTCGCCGTCGATACGCTGGATGCCCTGCTCGAAAACGCCGCCGGCTATTGCGACAAAACCGGCTCGGACCTGCAGCGTCTGGCCGCCGTGCTCGATGCCAAGCAGGGGCGGTTCTTCACGGCGATCTATCAGCGCAATGGCCATACATGGGAAAAAATACATCCAACCACTCTTGTTTATCCGCAGCAGGTGCTCGAGATCATCCATCAAGACACTATTCCAACCGGCCTGCTCGGCGAGGGGTTGGTGTACTATGCCGACCGTTTCGCCTCGCCGCTGACAACGGTGATGGACAAATCCTGCTGGACCGCCTCTGCGCGTCACGTCTATACGGTCGGGCAAAAAATGGCACGCATGGGTCAGTTTTCGGATATGTACAGCCTTGTTCCAGCCTACGTCCGAAAGCCCGACGCCGTTGAAAAACGCGAGCAAAAGTAACACATAGACAAGGGACAAAAACGATGCTGTTTATTGCATTTATCCAGGTATTGTTCTTTTTGATGCATTTCTATGTGCTGTGGCGTCTGTTCGGGCTGTTCGGCTGCCGGCGCCGCTGGGGGTTTTGGATACTGACCCTTGTCGCCTCGACCGCGCTGATCGGCTCGCGCATTGCCGAGGCGTATATCGACCATATCGCCATTGAAATGTTTTTCGTCGCCGCCGGCTACGGGCTGGGCCTGGTGTGGCTGCTGTTCAGCGTTCTGCTGGTCTATGAGGTCGTCAAATATCTTGTGCCGCACAAGCCGCGCACCGCCGGGATTGCCATCATCACCGTGGTGTGCGTGCTGGCGGCCTATGCCACGGTCAACGCGCGGCGCATCACCGTCAATACCTTCGCGGTGCCCGGCCCGGCGCCGCTGCGCATCGTGCAGTTGTCCGATATTCACATTGGCTCGATGAACGCGGCCTTTATCCAAAGAATGGTGGACAAAACCAACGCCCTGCAGCCGGACAAGATTCTCATCACCGGCGATTTAATCGATCATCTAAGCACCCGTACACGGGCGGCGATGACCCTGCTGGCCGACCTGGAAGCGCCGACCTACTTTGTCTCCGGCAATCATGAATTCTACGCCGGACGCAGAGAAATCATCAATCTGCTGGATCAGGTGGGCATCGAGACACTGGACAATCGGTTTATCCGGCGCGGCCCGATCCAGTTAATCGGCCTGCCCGATACACCTGACCTGTCGCACGCCGAGTCCGCCCTGCTGGCCATGCCCTATGACCGTCACCTGTATTCGATTCTGATGTTTCATCGACCGATCGATATCGAATTCCTGAACCAGGCCGGCATCGACCTGACGCTGGTCGGTCACACCCACGGCGGGCAGATATTTCCATTCCATTTTCTGGCACGGTTCTTTGAACGTCCGCTTTACGGCCTGCATCAATACGGCGACAGTTTTCTCTATGTCTGCTCCGGCACGGGCCTGTGGGGCCCGCGTATGCGGTTGGGGTCCAATAACGAAATCGCACTGATCGAACTGACGCCGCCGCAAACCCAATAACCGCTTTTGTGCTCGCAGGGGCAAACCGTTGAGCGCGCCCTGAAAGGTTCTTACGACGATATCTTCTGGGTCATCGCATCAAGGACATCTTTGGCCGCGGCAAGACGACAGCCCGTACTGCAGCGCCACTTGAGCTGGCGATTGGTCTTGAGGTGGTCCTCGACCTTGCGGCAGGCCAGAATCACCGTGGCGTGATTCTTGCCGCCCAGCATCCGCCCGATTTCCGGATAGCTTAACCGCGTGTATCGCCGTATCAGGTACATCGCGAACGCGCGAGCCAGGCTGACGGTACGGTCTTTTTTGTCCGAATGGATATCGCTGGCAGAGACACCGAAATAGTCCGCCGCCGCGGCGGTCATATCCGAGGTATGTACCACCGGATCGGTGCGGGTAATATGTTCATCGAGCACCTGCTGGGCCATCGGCAGCGTCATTGGCGCCCGGCTCAGTGCCGCGTAGGCGCTGAGCTTGACCAGTGCCCCTTCCAGTTCACGCACGCCGGCGGTAACGCTCTCGGCGACAAAGGTCAGTACATCCTCCGGCAAGGTCAGCTTGAGCTGGTCGGCCCGACGGGCGCAAATCTTTAGACGCATTTCAAAATCCGGCGGATCGATTCGAACCACCATCCCCGAGACAAACCGGTTGACCAGCTTCTCGCACAGGCGGCCGATCTCCTTGGGGTGCGCGTCGGAGGCCAGCACGATTTGCTTGCCCGCCAAGTCGATGCTGTTGAAGGTATGGAGAAATTCCTCCTGCATCGCGTTCTTGTTGGCCAGAAAATGGATGTCGTCGATGGCCAGGATGTCCAGGTTGCGTAACCGATTGCGAAACCGATCCAGCTTTTGGGTTTTCAGGGCGATGACATACTGATTGGCAAAGTCCTCGGCCGAGAGATACATCCAGCGGCAGTCGGGCGTATTCTGAAAGATCTCGTTGCAGATGCCCTGCAGCAGGTGGGTCTTGCCGACGCCGTAGCCGCCGTGGATAAACAGCGGATTAAACGGGCTGTGATCCTGCGAGATAACCGCCTGCGCCGCATTATAAGCCAATTGATTCTTGGGGCCCACAACCAGGCTGTCCAGCGTCAGCTTCAAGGGCAGCGCGCGGCCGTTGCGCCCCTTTGCCGCCGGTCTGCGGCGCTGAGTGGTCTTGAGCCGCTCGACTTTGGCCGCGCTGGGCGCAGCGGCGGGCGTGATCTGCGGTTTGGCACTGCCGGTATCGATCTGAAACCGCAGCGGCAACTTGCGCCCGCACACTTCCCGCGCCGACTCACTCAGTGCTTTATGAAAATGCCCCTCAATCCAGTTTGAAACAAACGGGTTGGCGGCGGTTACCTGTAATTCTTCGTCATTCAGTTCAATCTGGGTCGATCCTTCAAACCACACCTGATACTGGCAGGCTCCAATCTTTTCGGCGATCCGCTCGTGAATCGCCTTTGCTTCGTCCGTGAACATCGTCTGCATTTGCTTTCCATTCCTTCCGGATAAGATAAATAATTGCGCTGTATGTCAGCTCAACAGGATTGAGCTTGGTAAGGGACGATGATAAAGATAACCCATGAGCCTTCAACCGCTATTTTTCAAAATTCTTTTCAACACCGGCAAGGTGTAAGCAAACAGGTGACTTAGGGGGGAAAAATTTTTATTGTTCACAGTCTATTCACAGCGCAATCCGGCATTGTGGATAACCTGTTGATGGCGGTTCCAATGATACTATTGAAAATAACGGAATTATGGGGCTATCGTCTGCCCAGCAGTGCCATAAAGCCGCCGTCATGATCGAAAGATTCGGCGTTATCAATAGGGGCAAGCAGGGTTTGCTGTTTTATTAGGTAAAGTTCCGGATGCGTGGCCAAGAATTTTCGTATCTGCCGGCTGTTTTCTTCCGGCTGGATGCTGCATGTGGAATACACCAGCCGGCTGTCCGTGCGCAACAGGTTTTTCGCATGGCTCAGCAGGTGCTGCTGTCGCGTTAACAGTGCCCCCGGCATGCCCCTGTCCAGGCGATGACGCGCCTCAACGCGGCGGGCCAGAACACCGGTATTTGAACACGGCACATCAAGAACAATCGCATCCACACGCCCGCACCCCCTC
>PXAQ01000079.1 GCA_003567095.1 Phycisphaerae bacterium | reverse complement strand
CTGACCACGACGGTCGAGGGCAGAGAGCGGTATCCGGTGCGCGTGCGCTATATGCGCGAGCTGCGGGATTCGATTGAGGCCTTGCAGCGCATTCTCGTGCCCGGCGACGGCGGCGTGCAGATTCCGCTGGTCGAGCTGGCCGACATCCGCTATGTCCGCGGCCCGATGAACATCAAAAGCGAAGATACCGCGCTGGTCAGCTATGTCGTGTTCGACAAGCTGGGCGACTGGGCCGAAGTGGATGTTGTCGAGAACGCCCAGGCTGTGTTGCAAGAAGAAATAGAGGCCGGACGGCTGGTCATCCCGGCGGGGGTCAGCTATGAATTCGCCGGGAATTATCAGCATCAGCTTCGCGCCCAGCGGACGCTGATGATCGTCGTTCCGGTGGCGCTGCTGCTGATCTTTCTGATTCTGTATATGAAGTTCGGCTCGGTGCTGGTGACGCTGATGGTGTTTTCGGGTATCTTGGTGGCCTGGTCAGGCGGATTCTTGATGCTGTGGTTTTACGGGCAGGAGTGGTTTTTGAACGTGAACCTGTTTGGCGAGAATCTGCGGGACCTGTTCAACATCCATCCGATCAATCTCAGCGTGGCGATATGGGTCGGCTTTCTGGCGCTGTTCGGCATCGCCTCGGACGACGGTGTGGTGATGTCCACATACATATCACAGAAATTTGAAGGACAAAAACCGGCCGACCGCCAGGCGATTCGTGAGCTGGTCATCGCTGCCGCCCAGCGGCGCGTGCGCCCGGCGCTAATGACCACCGCGACGACGATCCTGGCACTGCTGCCGGTGCTGACCTCCACCGGCCGCGGCTCGGATATCATGATTCCGATGGCCATCCCCGTCTTCGGCGGCATGATCATCGAAATCCTGACCATCCTGGTGGTTCCGGTGCTCTACAGCCTGATGCAGGAAACCAAGCTCCGATTCCAAAAACCCCAATAGCTGACAGATAGCGACAGGCACTAACCCACAAAGCCGCGTTTTGAAAACTACTCGAACAGCAGGTCGCTTTTGTAGGCGTATCGGCTGCGGAAATAGGCCATGGCCGCTTCGGGGCTGCGGAAGACTTCGTTGGCGGTCTGGGTGATAAAGACCGACGGTTCGGTCTGGGGCATCCAGATGACATAGACCTGTTTGGCCGCTTCGTGGGCGTGCTGGAGCTCGCGTTCGACGCCGCTGGACAGAGCCGGGCGGCCGTCGGGCAGCTCGGGAATAAAGCTGATGATCATATCCGACTGGTCGATCAGGGCAAAATCACGGGCGTAGATCTGGCTGTTGATGTCCGGCTCGATCTGGCGCACTTCGTCGGTGTCCAGGCCAATGGTCTCGCCCAGCACCTGCATCTCAATCTGCCGCTGTCCCAGGGCAGCGGCCCGGGCGGCGTAATACGGCAGATAGGCCTCTTCAAGATCGCCGGGGTCAAAACAGGTCAGCACCGGCTTGGCCACGGCACGAAACCGCTCAATCGCCGCGATCACCTCCGGCATCCCCGCGACATGGGTCATCGGAAAGCTCAGGTACGCCTTTTTGCGTCCCGGCTCAAAGGCCACCTGATAAAACGTCTCGGCCGTACTTGTCTCGACGCCGCGGGCCAGAACATAAAACGGCGCCTCAGCGCTGGTGCCCTGCTGCATCAATTGGGTCGCCAGCGTCTCTTCCTCGCGCCAGACGATCAGGTCTTTAAGCGTGTGGCGGATCTGGTGCTCGCGCATCAGCCGCAGGTGAAGCGGCTCAACGCCGTCGACCATACAGATAAACAGATCGGGGTTGAGCTGGCGCATCTGGTAAAAATCAAACGCCGGAAACAACCCATGCCGCCAGCGGAAGGTCGCGTGCGTGTTGACGATGATGTGTTCGTGGCGGCGGCTTTCAGCCTTGGCGATGATGTCCTTAAAGACGCTTCGACGCAGCGAATGCAGCCGCTGGACAGAGATATCAAGGATGCGCCCCGGGGCAATGTTCGGGGCCTCGGCGTACATCATCTGCCCGACATTGCACAGCAGCACGTCCTGCCCGCGTTCTTTGGCCGTCCGGCACACGTCGGCCAAATACGGCTTCTTGTCCACCCCCACCAGTCCTGTCACAACAATAATCATGCGTCAATGATCAATTTAGAGGTTCGCCAGCCGCTGCTGCTTGTCGTGGACCTGCAGGGCCTGGATCAACTCGTCCAGCTCGCCCATCATGACCTTGTCGAGGCTGTACAGCGAAAGATTGATGCGATGGTCAGTCAGGCGGTTCTGCGGGAAGTTATACGTGCGGATGCGCTGTGAGCGGTCGCCGGAGCCGATCATCGTCTTGCGGGCGCTGGAGCGTTCGG
Source organism: Phycisphaerae bacterium (assembly GCA_003567095.1). The sequence goes on along the minus strand of PXAQ01000079.1, from coordinate 2,828 downwards.
CGTCGGCCTTTTGTTTGTGATGCTCGTGCAGCCGGCTGCGCAGAATTCGGTACGCCTTGGCGCGGTTTTTGTGCTGGCTTCGCTCATCACGCATACTGACGACGATACCTGTCGGTATATGTTCCAGCCGAATCGCGCTGGCGACCTTGTTGACATTCTGTCCGCCCGGCCCGCCGGCGCACGATACGTTTTCAATAATGTCGTCGGGATTGATCTCGACATCGACCTCCTCGGCCTCTGGCAGCACCGCAACCGTGGCCGCCGATGTGTGCACCCGCCCCTGCGACTCAGTCTCCGGGACGCGCTGGACACGATGGCCGCCGCCTTCATAGCCCAGATGCGCCCAGGCGCCGGAGCCCTTGACGTTCATGATAACCTCTTTGAGCCCGCCCATCTCGGTACCGGAAAACTCCATCACGTCGATCTTCCAGCCCTGCTTTTCGGCGTACCGCGTATACATCATATACAGATCGCGGGCAAACAGCGCCGCCTCATCACCGCCGGTGCCGGGACGGATTTCGAGAATCACCGAATCGATCGCCGTATCGTCGGCCATCACGAGCGTGTCCTTGATCTCTTCCATCAGCGACTCGGCCTGTGCGGCCAGCTCGTCGGCCTCTTGGGCGGCCATTTCTTTCAGCTCAAGATCGCTGCCCGATTCGGCCATCATGTCGCGGGCCTGGGCAAGCTGGTGCAGACAGTCCTTGTACCGGCGATACTTGCCGACCACCGCCATCAGTTTGCTCTGCTCCCGGCTCAGGGCGATCAGCTTGGTCGGATCCGAACCAATGGCGGGATCTTCGAGCTGCCGAGCTATTTCAAGACATTTTGCGTCCAGCTCTTCAAGCTTATCGGTCAGCCCTTTTTGGTTTTGAACATGTGTCGCCATAGGCTTATCCATTGGGTTTAACATTGCATTCGATGCTCTTTATACGCAAAAAAGCAGTCCGGCACACGCAAAATGACCCGATATAGACAAAAAAAATACGCTGCCAATCCTTAACCCCGTCAGGCCAAGACAAACAGCGCATGTTGTAAACTTTGGATATAAAAGCTACTTTTGCTTTTTCTGGAAGCTGTAGCCCTCTTTGAATTTTTTCTGAAACCGCTCAATGCGACCTGCCGTATCGACAAACTTCTGCTTGCCCGTAAAGAACGGGTGACACATCGAGCAGATTTCCGCATGAATCTCTTTGGCGGTGCTGCGCGTCTCAAACGAGTTGCCGCACCCGCAGCGAACCTTCACGGTATCATATTTTGGATGAATATCTTTTTTCATATACAACTCCGGTCTTTTTTCCTGATAAACGAAAGTTCCTTATTGTACCCCCATATTTCCAAAATGCAACCCTTATTTTAGACTTTTTTTAGAAAAAGCGAAAATGCACATCACAATGGCGCCCGCCGGTCCGAGCGAAGCAGTTCTGAGTTATCCGGAATACGAGCCATTTTAACACTTGCTATGGGGACAAAAAAAGGGTATAGGAACAAAAGTGGCTGGTTTTAACCCGTAAATTGACAGGGTATACCCGTGAGGGTGAAAATGCCGACGCCTGATATTTTGAACGCATCGCGCAGGACAGAGCTATGCCTTGACGCAAACTTGATTAAACGGAAATTGCAGAAACGATGGTTAAAGAAGTAAAACTGCCTCGGCTGGGCCGGACAATGCAAGAAGGGACCATTGTCAATACGCGGGTCAACGTCGGTGACCAGGTCAGTCACGGCGCTATCCTGTTCGAGGTGGAAACCGACAAGGCGACGCTGGAGATCGAATCGCCGGCAGCCGGATGCGTCAAAGCAATTCTCGTCGAAGACGGCCAGACTGTACCGGTCAACGGCTTGATTTTGATTCTGGGCGAACCCGACCAAGCGGTGGATGTCTCGGCGTACAAACACCCGCACCCGGCGGCCGAGACGACTGCTGAGCATGTGGACGACACGAGACAGACCGACGCATCGCTGGATGCTATGACACCCCAGAGGCACGGACCCACTGCGGCACTGGCCCAGGACGTCACTGACGAGGTCTCGCCCGCATACAGCTTCGGCCAGCGAATCCCGCTCAATCGGCTGCAGCGGATTGTGGCCGAAAAGATGCTCTGGTCCAAGCAGAATATCCCGTGTTTTTATCTGAACATTCGCGCCGATATGACAAAGCTGGTCGCGCTTCGGGCCAAACTGAACAAGACCGCGCCGGTGAAGCTGTCGATCAATGACTTTCTGCTGCGCGGGCTGGCGATCGGCATGAAGCACTATCCGATTATGACCGGCCAGCTCGACGGTGAGCATATTCAGCTTGCCCGGTCGCTGGACTTCGGGCTGGCCATCGCGACCGATGACGGGCTGATCGCCCCGATTGTACGCGACTGCGGCAGCAAAAGCGTCTATGACATTGGCGCCTATTGCACAGACCTCATCGCCCGCACACGCAGCGGCAAGCTGTCGCTGGACGATTTGGAAGGCGGCTGTATCACCGTCAGCAACCTCGGCGGGCTGGGCATCGAGTCCTTTATTCCGATCGTCGTGCCGGGCCAGACGAGCATTCTCGGCGTCGGGACGATTACCGATACAGTCGTGCCGGCCGACGGCAATCTGCTGGTGCGCAAGATGATGAACCTGACCCTGTCGGTCGATCACAAGGTGGTCAACGGGGCCGAGGCGGCGCAGTTTTTGGACTACGTCAAAAAGCACCTCGAACACCCCGACACATTGGTTTAACAGATTGAAGTGGCACGGCCATCCTGGCCGTGCTGCAAATACAAATTCCCATGCGACTACCTTACTCAAACTGACCGATAAACTGCAACAATTTACCTTAACCAATG
>PXAQ01000163.1 GCA_003567095.1 Phycisphaerae bacterium | reverse complement strand
GCCACCAGTCGTCGCGCTGGTCGCCGTCATAGTGCAGATGATTAAACCCGTAGTAAATGCCGCGATGATGCGGAAACCGCCCGCCGGGGCCGTTGGTGATAAAGTTGCGGCCCGTTTCATCGAACATATGGTGGAAGACCTTCAAGGTCTCAAAGGCACGCCGCACGGTTGAGGTATCCGAGGCGTACATATACCGCGTCACCGGCCGGCCCTTATACAACAAATCCAGGTAATCGCCCGGCTTGCCCGCCCACGAAAACCGCTCATTCGCCGATACCTGACCGATTGAAAACGCCGCCTGCCACCGGCTTGGCGCCTCGGCGGCATCCTCGACGATCCACCAGAGCTCGTACCCGCCGTCGTCAGCCGGTACAACCTGACCGGCAGTGCTCTGTTCGGACGCGTCGGCCGCTCGGAGGGTGACTAAAATCTGCTCGGGATCGACTCCCCGCAATTGCTCGGGCAAGTCCAGTGAGGCGTGCACAGGGACATGCATGCCCATCGTATGATTAATCTCAACGGCAACCGACACCGTCAGCGCTGCGGCGTGCACATTTGAGACACAAACGAAAAAAACCACTGCCGCTGAAATCCACAGAAACGGCTGAACCCATGACTTTTGATTAAACATCTTACATTCCTTTCTTCATTTAACCATTGATAGTTCTGCCGCACAACTCCTCCTGAAGCACCGCTGCTTCAGAGCCATGCTGCTGTTGTGCAGTCCACTCTTTTTGTGTCACACTTAAAGTATCACGGTCTTGGAAGCCCGTGAACACGGCCAAGATGGCCGGGCTACAAATATAAACTCCTTTGCGACTTAATTAACCGCCAGGGCATTCAGATTCGGTCCGCGGCCGATGGCGACCACGCGAACGGCATTGAAGCAAACCGAATACGAGTGGGTTTATCTGTTCGGAGCGGTCAACCCGAAAACCGGCGAGTCGTCCGCTCTCATCGCACCGACCGTCAATACCGATTATATGAACGCGCATCTGAACTTTATCAGTCAACAGGTCGGACCGAAAACACAGGTGGTCCTGGTCTTGGATCAGGCCGGATGGCACGGCTTTAAAACGTTGAATGTACCGGACAATATCACCTTGCTCCCGCTGCCGCCGTATAGCCCGGAGCGGAATCCGACCGAACGCTTGGGGGCCTACCTGAAAAGGCATTATCTGTGCAAGCGAATCGATAAAGATTATCCGCACCTGATCGACGCGGCCAGCCAAGCGTGGAACCTACTGACACACCAACAGATCAAATCCATCTGTAAAACCGAGTGGATAACGCACGAGAAATAATCCAAATCCGTATAACTCAGTCATTTCATTGTCCACAGTTAGTGTTCACAGCCGATAAAACTGCTCCCACCCTTTCCGCGGCGGCGGCCCCCAAAGCAGGGCATTGGCGCCATAATCGTTGGTAATCTGGTTGCTTTCCGGATCGAAGGTCAGCGTTTTGCCGGTGTACTGGGCAATCTTGCCCAGACAGCACACCTGGGTCAGCGGGCCGGCCACAGCCAAAGAGCTGCGCGGCTGCTCCTGCCCCTTAACAGAAAGAATAAAATTATCATAATGATCCGACAGGCCCGTCGGAAAACGCGGCAGATCCGGCTGTATCTGGACCCGTTTGCTTTCGGGAACGATGCGAAGGGCCTCATGATGCGTGCCGCCGTAAAAGGTCAGATCTTTGGAAAAAATGAGCTTGCCGCGCTCCCGCAGTGTGCGTCCCTCAAGCTCCGGCGGTGTCGTGGGCCGATTGTCCGTGCCGTCGTACCAGAACATCTCCACCGGCGGCTTATCACCGCGCGCCGGAAAGTCAAAGCGAAGCGTCGAAGCCTGCGGGAAGATGTAATGATTGTGCCCGTCCAGCAGCACCGGCTCAATTTTCGTCGGCATCCCCAGCTCGAGGAAGCGATGAGCTGTGTCCAGAATATGCGCCCCCCAGTCCCCTATCGCCCCGTTGCCGTAGGTATACCAACTGCGCCAGTTGCCGGGGTGATACTTGTGGCTAAACGGCTTGACACCCAGTGCGGCGTGCCAAAGGTCCCAATCCAGCGTCTCCGGTACGGACTCGCCTTCCGGGTAACCATCGATCTGCCAGCCATGCCAGCGGCGTGAACCGTTCATAAACCCAACTACCTTGGTCACGTCTTTGATGATGCCCGCTTCGGTCCAGGCCTTGAACTGGTGATAGTTGGCCCCGGAATGGCCCTGGTTTCCCATTTGCGCAACGACGTTGTACTTTTTCTCGGCGGCCATCAGAAGCTGGCATTCATAAAACGTGTTGGCCAGCGGTTTTTCTACAAAAATATGCTTGCCCAGCGTCATCGCCATCATCGCGATCGGAAAATGGGAATGGTCCGGCGTGCCGATGGTCACCGCGTCAATCCGATTAGCCATCGTATCAAACATGTGCCGAAAATCCGTAAACCGCCGGGCATCGGGGAATTGTTCCAGTGTCGCGGCCGTCATCTCACTGCCCATATCGACATCGCAAACCGCCACGACATTGACCAGATCCGAGTCGCCGATCCGCCGGGCGATGCGGCCGCCCATATTGCCGATGCCCACGCAGGCCAGATTGATTTTCTCATTGGCAGATACGCCGGGCGTCTGTGCAAGCAACCGGCCTGCAGCCGTTGGCAAGCTCGCCGCCACAAGTGCTCCACTCAGGAACGTACGTCGTTTAATCGATGAAGAACTCTTTAGATCAATAAGCATTCTCAATACCTCAACATAACAATTCTCACAAATCACCAATCGCTTCGTTTTACGACATCTGGCTCGTCTTGTGTATTTCCGGTAATCCAGATGTTCTGGAAAAATCTCATGGTGAATGACAATTTCAGGGCCTATAGGTGTTGAATCTCGTTTAATCTATAGTTTTTCATTCGACACTCTCTATTATATTAAAAAGACTAACAAAACGCCCTGAATATTTCAATAATTAGGGCCTGCTGCTGTGTTGACCATGTGAACTGAAAAGAATTATAGGGCAGCATCTGATTGTTGTCGTTGATCAGACGCTGCCCTGATCTCATCAAAGATCGGCAACAGCTCAGCCCGATCTTCAGCTCCGGCCTGATTGAGTGCGATGTGCGCGCATGTAACGTTGGGGGACGGAGTCTATTGGTTTTTAACGATTTCGGATATTTCTTCGATACGATAGAGATGATCCCGCGTGCGAATGAATACGGCATTATGGGCGAATGCCGGTGTGGCGAACGCCTGCTCGTCCAGACTGTTCTCTGCCAGGATTTCAGCCTTTTCTCCGGGTTTCAAGACCCACATTGTGCCGCGTTGGTTTAATATGTAAAGACGGCCTTTTGCATACACCGGCGAGGCGTAAAACTGGCCGCCCAATTGCTCCTGCCAGTGAAGCTCCCCTGTGGCCGCATCGAGGCAGTTCAGCATTCCATTTTCAGCAAGCATGTAAAGATTCCCATCCAGATAGAGCGGAGAGACGACCTTGGGGGCTCCCCTTATCTCCCACGCGACATGGGTCTCGGTCACATCGCCTGCTCCCCCCAGGCGGATGGCATAGAGTGTATTGTCTCCATAGCCGCTTGACACAAAAACCTTTCCCCGGCCGACGGCCGGGCAAGGAACCACAGAATAGCCTCGGCCGTAATTCAGCCGCCAGATTTCCCGGCCATCTTTGGCATCATAGGCGCCGACAATGCCGCTGCCGGGGCTGATAATCTGAGTCTGCCCGTCATACTCAACGACGCAAGGCGTAGAAAAAGAATGCACATTACTCGCATGATCAGCGTTACGCATGGTCTTCCAGGCTACCTGGCCGGTCTGTTTACTGAGAGCCACCACAAATGGTTCGGGCGATCCGTCAGCGCTGTAGATCAGCTTATCGCCGACCAGAACGGGCGATCCCCCATTTCCATGCCGTGGGCCGTAAAGCAACTCCTGCTGTTGCCAGACAACGGTCCCGTTCGTGTCCAGGCAGGCTGTGCCCATATGGCCAAAATGAACATAGATTCGGCCATTTTCCGCCACAGGGGTCGGGTTGGCATGGGTGTTGTTCCCTCTTTTCGGTGATGGACCTGACCAAGGCAAGGCTTGCTTGTTCCATACAATCTCTCCGCTTTCGGCATCCAGCCGGATCAGTCGGAGCGAGCTGGGATTATTATCCTCATCAAGGCGTGCTTTTGAGACATAGACCGATCCCTCATACACGACAGGGGAAGACCAGCCTTCGCCGGGAATCGCCGTTTTCCAGACAATGTTTTTTGTCTCACTCCAGGTTAAAGGAGGATTGACGTTCTCGGCATGTCCCTGCCCGGTGGGACCTCGAAACCCCGTCCAATTGCCGGAAAGTCCCGTGTCCCCGACTGCGGAGGCCAACAGAATGCTGCATGAAATAAATACAGATAGGCCGAAATGATTCATTGATTGTCCTTTCCAGTTAAATTTACAATTCCCATTAAAACGGTTAAAATGCCACCACTGACTCTTTACGACGCCAACAAGTATATCAAAAAAACGATTTCATTGCAAGGTTGACACTGGAAAGTCAGCAATTCCGCAACTTTTCGTATCAGGTTTTGAATATTCGGTTTAATTGTACGTTTTTTCTGTATTTTATGGCAATTGTTCACGTTTTCTGTCGTTCGGGCATTTTCGCAGGGCTCGGGTGGGGGTGTTTTGGGCCGGTCAGGGCGCAGGGCGGGTGTTTCGTCTGGGTCGGCGATTCGGCGGCGGGGGCGAACTGATGTTCGTTGAGAATTTTATTCAGGTTATGGCTGGGGCAACGCTACGAGTGGATCAAAGAAAGTTTATGGGCATTAGGCATATTGATTGCGGTATTTGCGTTTGTGCTTTTTGCCGTGACTGATTTTCTTTTTCCCAAATTATGAGTTAATTCAAGTGCAATTTAGTCATACCACCGAATATGTGAATAGCTCTTTGACAAAGAAAAATAGCCATGGGCCGGGGATGGAGAATCCGGTGGCGATGGGTTTTGGTGGGCCCGGGCCACCCTGCGTTGATGGGCCGGGGTGGGTTTCGGCTTGCTGGGGGATGCGGCTTTGGGGGTCAGGTGGCTTTTGTCCGGCGTCCATGGCGTCGGCGGTCGGCTTCTTTGAGCAGGCGTTTGCGGATGCGAATGGACTGCGGGGTGATTTCGACCAGTTCGTCGTCCTGGATATATTCCAGTGTCTGCTCGAGGCTCATGCGGCGCG
>PXAQ01000073.1 GCA_003567095.1 Phycisphaerae bacterium | reverse complement strand
TCTGATTTCAGGCCGATATTCGTTTGTCAAAGAGCGTTTCGCGGCGTCTGTCGCGTCGCTTGCCGCGTTGTGCTTCCACTAAAAATCTAAGTAATAAAATGCGAGGGGGGTAATTTTTCGGGCGTTTTTTTGAAAAAATTTTACACCATAAAGAGCGCCCGATAATGCGCGCATCAGCGGGTAAAAATGTGCGGCCGAAAGGGGCAGATACAAATATCCCTGCATATTTTTTGCAGGGGCAACCCTATGTGGGGGGCTTGGGGGAAGTGATATAGTCTGCCGCCGGCCTGGGGCGGCCGAGCAGCCATCAATCGCGCCATGAGCGCATGAAAAAAGGCCGGTTCACAATGAACCGGCCTTTGCGTGTTAAGGCCTTTGCGTTTTCTTCTCAGCTTAGAAGCCAATGCTGTAAGATATGCCGCAGTACAGATAGTCTCTGTTAGTCGGACCACTGTGATCTGTATTCAGAGAGCTTTCAAAGGTGTTCTGGAAGTACACCTGCGGGGTAATGGTGCCGCCGGTCATCGGGCAGGCAATCTCGCTCCTGAGACCCCAGGTCATGTGCGACCAATCCTGATCAACACCCGGGCCGGTTCCTTCGTTGTAAGCGATGTCCCACGAGAAGGTCATCGGGGCCTCGGGCAGTTCCGGAATATCAAAATTGTAATCAAAGCCGCCCATGAAAATCCAGCCGTAACCGAATTTTCTAAAGCCTTCGTCGAAAGCGGCGGGGTTGAACCCACTGCGCGCTTGCCAAATGTAGTAGGTGCTCAGACGCGGCACAATGCCGGCACCGACGAGTTGGGGCATTTCCAGCTCGACAAACAGCTCTTGCAGGTCCTGAACGCCGGTGTTTCTTGACCCCTTTGACGACGTGTCAATGTAGTCATAGTAGCGCCATCCGGCAACATAGTCGGTCTTCCAGATATCGCCTTCCAGCGCACTGCCGCCGTAGTACAAGGTCCACTCATACTCGGTGTTGTCCACCTGGCCGCTGTTATGCGCATAGGACGCCACCAGGCTTGCGCCAAATCCGCCGCCCAGATCAACGTCCACACCGGGCTGCCAGACCGGCGAGCTGCCCATCAGGTTGTAACCGCGCCAGATGTAGCGGCTCATAAAGTTAACCTCTGCCGTGACGCCGATGTCCGTTCCGAAGACATCCACGGCGCTTGCCGCGGGCACCAGCCCGCACAATACCACCAATGTTAACAGTTTCTTCATTTTCGATCTCCTTTCAAAAACAAAAATTTTTCCATTACGTTCGATTTTTTTGCTAACGGTTTTCTCTAACAGTTTTCTAACGACTTTCTTGTCAGGCCTTGACAATGCACTTATTTGAAGTTTATCGGCATTAAAACGAAAATCAACCAAAAAAACCGTAAAATTTTAAAAATTTTGGATTGATTTTTCGCCCAAAATCGCGGTTTTTCAAAAAATATGTGTTTTTTAAGTTAAGATCACCGCTTGTCGGCAGGTTATGGCGAGGGCGCCAACAGCTCCCGCGTCTGTCCGACCAGGTAGAAACTGCCGGTCACGCAGATCAGATCCTCCCGCGTCACGGCACTGCGTGCGATGCGCAGGGCCTCTCGCAGGGTCATCGCGGTCTGGCACATCTTGCCGCAGATCTCGGTGTACATCTCGGCCAAGTCCGCCGGAAAAACGGCTTTGGGCGAATTGCTGCGGGTAAAGATGACTTTATCGGCCCCGTACTGGAGCTGCTCGAGCATGCCCCGGACATCCTTATCGGCGTTGCAGCCGAAGACAAAGACCAGCGAATCGTAGGGCACATGCTGGCCGATGGCCTGGATCAGCGCGCGGATGCTGGCGGCGTTGTGCGCCGCATCGACCAGGACCCGGGGATCGTCGTACAGCATTTCCATCCGGCCGATCAGCGACAGACCGGCCAGGCCCGTAACGGCTTTCTCGTCGTCGATGGTATAGCCGTGCGATTTGAGGCGATCCAGCATCGCCAGCGCCAGGCCGCAATTGACGGCCTGATGGTCGCCGGGCAGGGGGACGCGCAGATGCTCAAACCGGCTGGTCGGCGTCGTCAGGCAAATACGGTTATGCGGGCCGTGCTCGCGCGACGACTCGAACCGGTACGAAAAATCCACATCCTGGCCCGTGACAATAAACGGCGCCTCGAGGCTGATGGCCTGCTTTTTGAGGATTTTCATCGCGATCGGGTCCTGGTCGACCGTGACCACGGGGATGCCTTTTTTGAACACACCGGCCTTTTCCTGGGTGATGCTGTCCAGCGTTGCGCCCAGCAGATTCTGGTGATCCAGACTGATGCTGGTAATACCGATAACCTCGGGCTTGACAACATTGGTGCTGTCCAGCCGTCCGCCCAGCCCGGTTTCGATGATGGCGATGTCCACCTCATGGTCAACGAAGTGCAAAAAAGCCGCCGCCGTGAGGATCTCAAAAAACGTCGGACGCTCATCGCCGTTGTACGCGTCCAGCACCGGTTTGACGCGATTGAGAAGAGACACAAATTCTTTGCGGGTGATCATCTTCGAGTTGACTACAATCCGTTCGTGCAGGCTGGTTACATGCGGCGAGGTATACAGGCCGACGTTGTAGCCGTTGGCCTCCATCATTTTGGCCAGCATCGCCGCGGTGGAGCCTTTGCCCTTGGTGCCGGCAATATGCACGCATTTGGTCTTTTTGTGCGGATTGCCCAGTCCTTTAAGGATCGCGTTTATCCGCTTCAGATCGAAGGTGGTCACATTGTAGCGCAGCCGCTGCTGTTTTTCGTAATCGGTGGAGGTGAACAGGTACTGCATCGCCTGATCGTAAGTCCGAAACGGCCGGGGCGCGCGTTTGACCTTGGCCACCGACGTCGAAGGCTTCTTTTTCGTTGTCTTGGCTGCTGCTTTTTTCGTCCGTGTTTTTTTCGTTGTTGTCATAATCCGAGTTATTGTATCATCAAAACGCGATGCCGTCAATGAAAACCTGGTCGGGTTGGCTGAATCCGAGCCGTTGGGTGTGTCGGTTTTGGCCTAAAGACTTATTTAAAAGCAGGATATGTAAATATTACAAAGCTGGAGTTTTTCTCGGAAACACAAAATTATATAAGTTTTTAAGATTGTATGATAACAAAAACTAATGAAAGTTCAGGGCGAATTTCAGAACTGTGCCGCTGTGCGGCCAAAAATGGGTTGCAAGGTCGGCACCGGATCGGTAGGATGACCCTCTGTTTTTAGCGTGATCGCACAGGAATTTGTATCACGGCCATCTTGGCCGTGTTTGCGGGCCCAGGCCCGCGCCGCTTTAACAACAAAAACGTTCACAAAAAGGAAAGTAGAGCAATGGCGGAACTTATGAACAGTACGGGGCTGTCCTCACTGGACCAGTTATGCGTGCAAACGATTCGATTTTTGTCTATGGAAGGCGTTCAGGCGGCCAAATCCGGCCATCCGGGGATGCCGATGGGGATGGCGGCGCCGGCCTATGCGCTGTGGACACGGCACTTGCGTCACAATCCCGCCGATCCGAACTGGATCAACCGTGACCGGTTTGTGCTCTCGGCCGGGCACGGCAGTATGCTGATTTACTCGCTGCTGCACCTGTGCGGCTATGATCTGCCGCTGGAGGAGCTGAAGAACTTCCGCCAGTGGGGCAGCAAGACCCCGGGGCACCCCGAATACGGCCACACGCCAGGCGTGGAGGTGACCACCGGCCCCCTGGGACAGGGTATTGCCAATGCGGTGGGCATGGCCATCGCCCAGAAATACATGGCCGACCGTTACAATACCGCCGACCACAAGCCGTTTGACTATACGATATTCACCATTTGCGGCGACGGCTGTATGCAGGAAGGCATCAGCGGGGAGGCCAGCAGCCTGGCCGGGCATTTGGGGCTGGACAATCTGGTTGTGATCTATGACGACAATGAGATTACCATTGACGGGGCCACGAGCCTGTCGTTCAGCGAAGATGTCGCTGATCGGTATCGCGCTTACGGCTGGAATGTGATCGAGGTGGTCGGCGACGGACACGACATCGAAGCCTTTGACAACGCGATAGAGATTGCCAGGGCCCAAACCGACAAGCCGACGCTGATCAAGTTTCGCTCGCACATCGGCTACGGCAGTCCGAATTTTGTCAATACCCACACCGCCCACGGCGCACCGCTGGGCGACGATGAGATTAAGCTGATCAAGAAGAATTTCGGCTGGGATCCGGACAAAAGCTTTGTGGTGCCCGATGAGGTTGCCGAGCACATGGGCCGCTGCAAGGCCAACGGACAGGCCCAGCAGGCCGACTATCAACGGATGTTTGACGCCTGGGCCAAGGCCAATCCGCAGTTGGCGGCAGAACTCAAGGACGCGCTGGCCGGTAAAGTTGCCATTGACCCGGCTGCACTGCCGACCTTTGACCCGGACAAGCCCCTGGCCACACGCGCCGCCTCGGGCAAGACGCTTGAGGCGCTGATGCCCGGTATGCCTCTGGTCGTTGGCGGATCGGCAGATCTGACCCCCTCAAACAATACCTGGTTCAAAGGGGCCGAGAACTTTTCCAAAGCCAATCGCGGCGGTCGTTATATCCGTTACGGCGTGCGCGAGCACGCGATGGGATCGGTGATGAACGGCATCGCCGTCAGCAAGCTGGTGCGGCCCTACGGCGGGACGTTTCTGGTGTTTGCCGACTACATGCGTCCGGCGATCCGCGTTGCAGCGCTGAGCAAGTATCCGACGATCTTTGTCTTCACGCACGACAGCATCGGTGTCGGCGAGGACGGCCCGACCCATCAGCCGGTCGAGACGCTCGCCTCGCTGCGGGCGATTCCCAACCTGAAGGTCTTCCGCCCGGCCGACGCCAACGAAACGGGGAAGATGTGGACCTATATGCTGGCCCACACCGACGGCCCGGCGGCCACCGCACTGACACGGCAGGGCCTGCCGGTGCTGGATCCGGCCAAGTATCCCGGTATGAAGGATTTTGACAAGGGCGCCTATGTGCTGGTCAAGGCCGACAAGCCCGACGTGCTGCTGCTGGCGACCGGTTCGGAGGTGCAGTTGGCGCTGGCCGCGGCCAAGACGCTGGCCGACGAAGGCGTCAAAGCGCAGGTGGTCAGCATGCCCTGCTGGGAACTGTTCGCCGCCCAGGACGCCGCCTACAGGGAAAGCGTCATACCGTCGTCGGTCAAGGCGCGTGTCGGCGTCGAGGCCGGTATCCGGATGGGCTGGGATCGCTGGATCG
>PXAQ01000043.1 GCA_003567095.1 Phycisphaerae bacterium | reverse complement strand
TAGGGCCCGCATTGTTCCATCTCCGGCGCCGCCACCGCGATGTCGCGATAGCGATAGCCCTTTTGCCGCACCAGTTCACAGATGCGCCCCGCCGTCCACTCGGCCTCGCCGCGCAGATCGCTACAACAGGCGATCTCAACAGCGCCATTGGCGGCACGTGCCGGCGCAGACGGGATATCGCAGGCCAGCGCCGCCTCAAGATGCGCCAGCGCCGGCGCTGTGGCATACCGCAGCGGATCGCTGAGAATCTGAGGCGTCTCGATGGCAAAACGACATGTGCGAAAAATCCCGAGAACTTCCGCGTATGTACACTCGGTCGTATAAAAAAGCCCCGTCGGATCGAGCAGGTTCGGATCGGTGTTTTCAAGATCGACCCTGGCCGGGTCCAGACACAAGGCGATGCGCATCGTTTTGCAGTGCCGGGCCATCTCGATAAGCACCTCCCGCTCCTGTACCGTAAATCCCGAAAATCCGTCCACCCAGATATGCGCCCCTTTGAGAAAGGCCGCGTCGGCAATATCGCGCCGGGCCTGGGTCAACTGCGCTTCCGGATTGTGCAGGTCCGGCGAGGCTTGTTCGAAAAACGCCGTGTATTCGGCAAAGATGCGCGCGATATCGCGCCATTTTCGGGCGATCGTGGTACCGGGGTCTGTGGCTTCAAGCTGCTCGGCCAGTTGGGCGATCTGCTGTGGCGCACAATCGGCTTGCTGCAGCTCGGTCAGCAGCCCGCTAAGCTGCTCGGCCAGCCCCGGCTTGCCCGCGGCGTTGCGGTACAGGTCCAACCGCTCGGCCTGCTCCAGCAGCACCCGGTGCACGGCCATTTGCCGCCCCAGTCGCGACAGTTCCGCACCCGAGCCCAGCCGTCGATTGAGCCAGAACGCCAGTCGATTGAACGACAGCACCCGCAAGCGGCTGAATCCCTCCACGCCCGGCTGAGCCAGCACGGCCCGCTCCATCTGGTACGTCGCCTGCTCCGGCGTCAGCAGAATCAGCGGCTCGCTGCCGCCGTCCAGCAGGGCCGAAGCCGCCGCCTGGACACATCGCGTCGTCTTGCCCGTGCCGGCGCGGCCCAGAATGAATTGAATTCGTGTCATAATCGCCTCAATCAGGAATTGTCCGCAGTTGTACCAATAGCGAACATGGATTGCAAGGATTGTGCGGACATTTAGAACCAAAAACGCTATCCACAGTCTTGATCTTTTATGTGTTGACAGCGTCATGAAAATAAATCTTGACCCAAAGAGCTTTTTATGATAAGATAAAGAGAAATCATAGCTTAATTGGGAATTTAAATGCCGATAGGTCCATACCTTATTGCAATGTTGGCGATCTCGAACGTGGGGGCGCCTTTTTCCGAGGCGATTCCAAACCGTTATATCGTTCAGCTTGACCGCACGCATACGGCCAGGCACATCGACAATGCCGCACAAGCCGCCCAAAACGCCACAGGCGGTGTGATTGGCCACATCTACCACCACGCGCTGCGGGGGTTTTCAATCCAACTGCCGCCGCATGTACCGGTGCAGCGGCTTGAGAACCTGCCGGGCGTTAAGCGTGTCGAACCTGACCAGACGGTCTATCTGTTTGAGCAAACCACCCCCACCGGGGTGTTGCGGATTAACGCCCATCGCTGCCCGATTGCCAATATCAACGGCATCGACCAGCGAGTGGATGTGGGCGTGGCGGTCATTGACACCGGCATCCAGCCCGACCACCCCGACCTCAATGTCGTCGACGGCAGGAATTTTGCAGGAACAAATAATCCTAATGGAAACAACAATTGGCCGGATACCGACGGACATGGCACACATGTTGCCGGTATCATTGGCGCGTTGGACAATGATTTCGGTGTGGTTGGCGTTGCCCCCGGCGTGCGGCTATGGGCTGTTCGTGTCATGGAAGGCCAATCCGGGTCGCTCAGCAATGTCATTGCTGGAATCAATTGGGTTATCCCACGTGCCGGTCAAATTGCCATTATCAATATGAGTCTTGGCGGAGAAGGATCAAATTCGAGTTTACACACCGCCGTTATAAATGCTGTCAATGCCGGTATTGTGGTGGTGGTCGCCGCCGGCAATGAATCCCGCGATGTCTATGGCCCGGATGGCACATTCGGCACATCCGATGACACCATTCCGGCAGCCTATCCCGAGGTCATGACGATCTCAGCACTCGTCGACTATGATGGCGCGCCCGGCGGGACGGACAATAACACCAGTTGGGGGCCGGACGATTCCTTTGCCGATTTCAGCAACTACAGCAATCACGTCGTGGCTGACAATCCCGTCGATTCCCCCGGGGCGGCCATTGATCTGATGATGCCGGGGGTTTTGATTGAATCGACGGATATCGAGAGCGATTACAGTCTCAAAAGCGGCACAAGCATGGCTGCGCCGCACGCGGCGGGACTGGTTGCGCTTTACATTGCCGCCAATGGCCGACCCGATGACGCCGCCGGCGTCTATGCCCTCCGCCAGGCCCTGATCGACAGCGCCTCGGCGCAGGATTCTCCGCGCGGGCTGGCCGTGCAGAACGACCGGGACGACTTTCCCGAACCGATCGGCTATATCATCCCCGCCGATCTGAATTACGACGGCCGGGTGGATATGCAGGATCTGGCCATCCTTCTGGACAATTGGCTAAGCGTCAACGGCGATGACGTATTTTGCCGTCGATGCGACCTTGCGCTGCCGTCGGACGGCGTCATTAACCTGCCGGACATCGCCGAGTTTGCCCAACACTGGCTGGTGGGAAACGATTGACGTGACAGCGTATGATCCGCATCATCCGTGGTTTCTTTTGATCGCTATGGGCCGGTGATCTGGATGTGCACACGGCGGCTGCGCGGCCCGTCAAACTCACAGAAAAACACCGACTGCCACGTCCCCAGCTTCAATCGGCCGCCTTCAATCATCACCAGTTCATTAGCGCCGACCAGTGACGTCTTGACGTGGGCGTCGCTGTTGCCTTCGCCGTGGCGATAGCCTCTGCGGTCCTGCGGCAGCAGTTCCTCCAGCGTCAGCAGAATGTCGTGCGGCACATCCGGGTCGGCGTTTTCGTTGATGGTGATCGCGCCGGTCGTATGCGGGCAAAAGACCATCGCCGTGCCCGTTTGAACACCGCTTTCGGCGACGATCTCAGCGACCTGCGGGGTAATGTCAATCATCTGACACCGCCGGCTGGTTCGAACGGAAATCGTTTTTTGTGTTATCTGCATGTTTTTCCCTTCCATTAGTCTTCCGTGAAAACCCGTGAAATCCGTGGTTACGCATCATTTACATTTGTTCGACGACCTCGATACCCAGCAGTTCGCTCAGGCCGTGCCGGATGGTGCGGGCGGTCAGATCGCACAGCAGCAGCCGCGTCGGGCGATGCTGCGGCTCGGCGGTCAGTACCGGGCAGGCCGTGTAGAAGCGGCTGAACGCCTGGGCTAGGTCGTACAGGTAGCCGGTCAGATAGTTCGGGCGGCATTCGGCCATCGCCGCGGCAATCGCCTGATCGTACCGAACCAGCAGCTTGGCCAGGTCTTTTTCGGCCGGCTCGGCCAGCGGCAGGGCGGCGATACTGTCCAGTTCCTGCCGGATGTCCACGTCTTTGCCTGCGGCCTTGCGTTCGATGGACTTGATCCGGGCATAGGCGTACTGCATATACGGCGCGGTGTTGCCGTCCATCGCCAGCATCCGGTCATAGCTGAACACAAAATCGCTGTTGCGGTTGTTGGCATAGTCGGCGTATTTGACCGCGCCGACGCCGACGGCCTGGGCGATACGCTGCTTTTGCTCGGCGGGCAGGTCGGGATTTTTTGCCTCGACGACACCCTTGGCCCGTTCGATGGCCTCATCCAGCAGGTCTTTGAGCTTGACCGTCCCGCCGGCGCGTGTCTTGAACGGTTTGCCGTCGGCGCCCAGCATTGTGCCGAAAGTCACATGCTCCAGCGTCACGCCGTCTCTGACCCAGCCGGCCATCTTCGCCGTGGAAAACAGCATCTGAAAATGCAGCGCCTGCCGCGCGTCGGTCACATAAATCACCTTCTCCGCCTTCAGTTCATCCAGCCGAAACCGCAGCGCCGCCAGATCCGTCGTCGCATACAAAAACGCCCCGTCCGACTTCTGAATAATAAATGGCAGCGGCTGGCCGTCCTTTTTCGTAAACCCTTCAGGAAACACACACATCGCCCCCTCCGACTCGACCGCCAGTCCTTTAGATTTTAAATCATCAATCACACCAGCCAATTTGTTCGCATAAAAACTTTCCCCGCGAACATCTTCATTTTCAAGAGTTATTTTTAGTTCATCGTAAACTGAAAAGCATGCCTCAAGTGTCATTTTTCTTGCTTCTTCCCAAAAGACAATTGCGATAGCATCACCATTTTGAAGGTCATATGTTCTCTGCCTGGCATCTCTTTCTGCTCCTTGATCTGTTTTGATGCACTCTACCTCTTTTTTGTAGGCTTCCTCGAGGGATTCTAGGTGGACTTGAAGGGCGTCTCTGAATTTTTGTCTGAAGCTTTGTTGGAATTCAGGATAATTGTCGCTGCTTCTTTCTAATTCCTTGTAAGTTTTTATTGCGGTTTCTTGGTTCTTGAAGTTGACGCATTCCTCGCCAAACTCCTGCTTAATGAGGGCATTAATAATCATGCCTATCTGCAAACCCCAGTCGCCGATGTGGTTTTGGCGGATGACGGTGTGGCCGGTGAATTCATAGAGCCGGGCGATGCAGTCACCGATGATGGTGCTGCGCAGGTGGCCGACGTGCATCTGCTTGGCGATGTTGGGGCCGGAATAATCGACGACCACGGTTTGAGGCATTTCCGTCCGGTCGATGCCCAGCCGCTCGGCGTCGCGATGCATTCCCAGCAGGCGCTCGGCCAGAAAGCCGTCCGTCAGCCGCAGGTTGATAAATCCCGGCCCGGCCACCTCCGGCGGCTCAGAGAGATCGCTGACATCCAGCGCCGCGACGACCTTCTCGGCCAGTTGCCGCGGATTGGTCTTGACCTGCTTGGCCGCGGCCATGATCCCGTTGGCTTGGTAATCCCCGAACTTCGCGTCCGCCGCCGGACGCACCAGCGCCGGCGCATCAACGCCGCTGACCTCTTTGATCGCCTTAGCGATTCGCGTTTCTAATAGTTCAGTAATTTTTTTCATTCAATAATCAATTGTCAATCATCAAGAGTCAATTTCGGCGCGTCGGCCCAGAGCATTTCGAGGTTGTAAAAGTCGCGGTATTTGTCATTGAAGATGTGCACAACGACCGAGACAAAATCCAGCAGAATCCATTGCCCCTGCT
>PXAQ01000027.1 GCA_003567095.1 Phycisphaerae bacterium | reverse complement strand
TTTAGCCGTTGCTGCGGCTGACGGTGGTGTGGGTGTAGGTATCCCACGGGTGGCTTTCGTAGGCGCTTTTGGCCGGTTTGCCACAATTGTGCGCCCACATGCCGCGACGGGCCGACCAGACAAAGCCGAACTGGCGCAGTGTCTGCCGCAGGGTCTTGGGGGGCTTTTCGGCAAAGTCCACCCAGATCCAGTCGCCGACCCGTTCGGCGTTGAGGTTGTGCTTGCGGCAGAAGTCGATCACCTCGAGGATGTCCGGGCCGGCAAGCAGCGGTTGCGGTTGTGTGTTCTGTTTCATAATGGGTCCTTTCGAATGAAAGTAAACAAATCGCCCCGCGCTCACGGTGAGCGCTGTCGGGCGGTGTGGACATGAAAAAAGCCCTCTGCGGTGGATGCAGAGGGCGTGTTATTTGGCGAATCGCAGTGATGCGGGCCGTCGGGAGTGTATCGGTCGCCGGGCGGCGTGGTGCCGAAGGCAGGCGCGGCGGCGGGCGCAGAGAAATCAAGCGATTTTCGAATTGAGCGCCGATTGGTCGATAGTCGAGCGAAGCCGAGCGTCAAGGCACGAAGGTGCCGAATCGAAGCCGTACAGGGGCAGGTTCCGACAGCGACAGCCAACGTCAGCGCGTTGGGTTAAACCCGGCCTGACCCCGAAACGGCGTCCCTGCGTCTTCCACCGGCGAAGCATTCGGACAGGACGCAGTCTCAAGCCCGCCGCCGACGCCTGGGCGCGATGAATTGACCTCCCGGGCAAGAACGCGAGGGTCGGCAGCCGCCCTGCGACCGGACGCCCCGACGGCCCTGACGGGTCTGCGATTGTTCCGCTTGCTGAGACGCTGGTATGGGACTGAACCCAATGACAGTCACCCTTCGTCTGACATAGCAGTCGAGCAGCGCGAGACTTTCTGCGCTGACAGGGCGAAGGCCCGGAAAATGGCCGGGGGTACACCCCGGACTGGGGGGGAGTGCCTTGCGAAAAGGGGGTTTGGCTACTGAAAAATTCAGGAAATCGGGGAATGAAAGCGACACAAATGGTCGCCTATTGGGATAGAGATTCGTTCATGCAGGAGATTGACTATGTCCCGCAGAAGGTTTGTTAAACACGTTCAGAGTGTTATTCATGACAGATTTTTACAAATTAAACCAGGGGTTCAGGCGGTGGCCGCGGAACCTTTCTGCTTCAAATGGGAAATCGGCTCACCCCCCGTCACCGGCGAGCCAAACTGTGGTGTAGCCGGAAGATTCGTCGAACTCTGCATAAAGCGTGGCGGATTGTGTTCTGGTGATGGACGTTGCGGTGTCGGAATGACCATCCGGCCGTCCTTCTCCGAAAGAAAACACCCCTGCATTCTGGAGTTCCTGAATCCTGTCGATCTGTCTGCCGGACCAGCGCAGGGTTCCCTTATCAAAATGGATGATCCCGCTGGTGACCGACAAGGCGCCGCTGTCACTGTCTTTGATTTCCAACGTACCATCAAACAGCTCAATGTTTCCAGTGCCCTGAGCAGAACCCAGCGATACCTTGTCAGTAACAGCCAGAGAGCCTGCGTGTTCTATGCGAATAACAGCCCCGTTGGCGTGAGACACATTCAAGGATCCCGCATAGGCCGGGGCATCGACGGTCAGGGCATCGGCCACGGACGTGTGGTTGACAATATCGTGGTCGGCCGGTTCCACCCCACCGGTCCAATCGTCGCGAATGTACCATTTGCCATAACCGGAGGTGTTGAGATAGGTCATGGTCTGCGGCTCCGTATTTTCAAACACAAAGTCAAACGCATGCTCGTTGTGAGTGAAGTCATCGATACTGTTTACTTGTCGACCGGCGATAACCACGTTGTCAAAAAACATATTGGAGATCGTATTATTCGGACCGCCCCAAAATGTGTTGGGTCGACCGAAAACCGTAGGCGCGGCAGCCTGGATATTTTCAAAGCGTACCCCTTTCACGCTGCCCCTCGGGTTGCCACGGTCAACACGGATGTCAAAGCCGAACAGCGAACGCTGCGGCATGGGGTCTTCATAATTGATATTCCGGTAAACAACATGTGAGGCCGTGTTACCCTGCCGTTGTCTGAAGCTCTGCATTTGGATAACCGACTTTCTTGAATTATTATAATGGTAAACCCCGCGACCATAGATCACATCGATGTCTTCCATGTAAAGTTTATCCGGCAGGGTGGAAGGAAAATTGGCGAGCCGGTCATGCATAATGAACGAGCCCCGGAGCGCGGCACCATTGACATCATTCCAATAGACAACCCGGCGAATCCCCAGCCCTCTTACATAGGTGCCGTCATCCTGTGCACGGATGAAGGAATCCTCCAGATAGCCGTTGCCACGTATGGTAATCCCATCGCCATTTGCGCGCCAGGTAATCACTTTCAGCCAGCGCGCGTAATTAATGGGTTTCTCTTCCGGATCGGCATGACCTTTACTGCATAATTTCATGGTGTGGTTGGCGGGATCCGCCATGGTAATTCCCTCCACCCTGGATCCGACCGTGCGATCGAGATCCAAGGTTCTATACCGTGTTCCTTCTTCCGTGGAAATATGATGCATCGCTGGGTCTATATCCTGAGGATGTAAACTTTTTTCTCCGGACAGGGTTCCATGTCCGAACACGCGGACATTGCGGGTAAAGCCAGTCGTATCGCGGTCATTCATATGTCCGTAGACCATGGCATCTCCCGGAATATAATAGCTCTTGTTACTTTTAAGCTGAAAGTCGAACCCCTCGTAATAAGCGTCCATACGCTCCCCTTTGAACAACCTGTGAACGCCCGGCTTGAAATACAGGGTGGCCCAATCGCCGGTTTCCGGAGGAATCTCGCCAGGCTCCACGGTATAGACAGACGGGTCATTCGGATCCGGCTTATCGGTGATGAACGGGTTGGCGAAAACCGACACTGTGTGAATCGCGTTTTCATTACGGAAAGGAAATACATCATCCTCAAACCCGGTGGGCTTGGCGCGGGGCGCATTATTTTCATCCATCTGCCCGTCGATATCCACGGCAAACAAGGCCGGCTTATCAATGACAACATAGGCCCGGCCATCTTCAACCCGCCAGGAGCGCACCTTGCGGCGGGGATGAGGGGTCGCTTTGCTGATTTCAACCGGTTCACCTGTTTCCGGATTCAAGCGGGTGATTTCCACTTCCACCGGCACATCCTCACCGATCTCGAAGTTACAGTAGGTTTGGCTCCAGCCTCCGATATATTGACTGTAATACCGAGTGGCATCATTTTCCGGGGTGCTGTCGACACAGCGCGTCAACCAGGCAAACGGTTCCATCCACTGATCCGAACCGACTTGGCGGACACGGAAGCTGTAGTGCGGCGAGGGATCAAGTCCCGGCACCGGTGGATATACCGAAAGTCCTGCGGGCAGGACCGTCCCCGCAACCATTAAACACATCGCCATCATTATTAATGTCTTCATTGTACCAATCTCCGATATTGATTTAATTCATCGATTTTACACAGATCTCTGAGACAGCCTTTTCGCCTGTGTACAACAATCTTTGGTTATAAATGTATCCTGCCAGATCGTAGCGATCGCGGACCCTGTCACTATGAGCCAGTATACATTCCAATTTTGCCATCTAAAAGGAGCTTGCCCCGTCCACTCATCACGACTTCGATTGACTAATGCTCTTAAATCTGGACCCGGCGGCGCTTGCAGCACGCGCTGATCATCCCGCCGTGAACGTTCACGACTTCATCGGCGTGGCAAATAGTCATCAGGCACCCCGTATTGGCAACTCGGGTGCCAATACGAGGTGGCACTGGGTCATAGCAGCGTCCTGTCCAAAGAACCGGACCCTCTCAGAACATTCCCGCACTCTTTATCAGGCAGAATGATAATCAAGGAGTTCCATGACCGTCTTCCAACGCCTGGTACAGAACCTCCACTATCATTTCCTTGATTTCGCCATATTCGGGAAGAACTGCCAGGTTGCGGAATTCCTGGGGATCTTTCGCCAGGTCATACAGTTCCACCTGAGGTTCTGAGTGGCCGCGGGTATAGTAGGCAAGTTTGTAGCGTCCCTTGCGCACCGTATGGTCATAGTTGTTCGGGCTGCCATACGTCACCAGAACCGGCTCCTCACGTCCCAGAGTGGGATCCCGCAGCAATGGAGTTAAATCGCTGCCGGTGATACGGTGATCCGGCAATTCATAGCCGGCCATGGCCGCCACCGTCGGGTAGATATCTATTAAAGAGACCGGGGTGTGAGAGTTCATGCCCGCCGACTCGGGGAAGCGCGGATCCATGATGATGAAGGGTGCCCGTGCGGCTTGATTCCACAGGGTAAACTTGCCCACATGAAGTTTTTCACCCATGTGAAAGCCGTGGTCGCTCCACAGGATGACCATGGTATTATCACGGTACGGGCTGGCATCCAACGCGTCCAGCGCACGGCCCACCGCCCGGTCAGCCAGTGCGGTGGAGGCAAAGTAGTGGGCCAGCATTTCCCGCCATGCCCTCATATCCCCGTCCTCGGGGTCCACCGTTAATGCATTCCGCAGCACCCCGTTAAAGTTACTGCTGCCCATCTCCGGCTCCCCGTTCTCTCCCATCTGTATGCCGGAATAACGCATTCCTCCGGACATATCGGCACCATCCTGGATATAGAAATCCAGCAACTCCTGCGTGACCGACATTTCCTCCACCGGAAAGAGATCAATCAAATCCTTGGTGGTAAAAAAGGGCAAATGAGGCCTGAAAATACCGAGTGCAATAAAGAAGGGGTTGTCGTCGTCCGGAATCTTGTAGGTGGTACCCCTATGGGTGGCTTCACCTTCTTCAAGCAACTTGCCGATGAAGTCGGCCTTTTGGTAATCGTTCATGAGATGGTACGTCTCATGGTCGTATCCATGCTGACCCCAGCGTACACGCCGAGCTTCCGTCTCAAAATTCTGCGGGCTCAGTTCGGATAACTCGATAGGACCCTGAGGACGCCCCCTCACGTAGGTATAATGGTGCCAGGATCGATGGCCGTCCTGGGAATCAAAATTTTCCGAATGGAAAATTTTTCCGGTACCGGCTGTGTACCAGCCATTATTTTTCAGTAATTCAGGCATGGTGACGGCATCGGCCATTGGCTGCTCCCCCTGAAATTCCCAGTCACGGAAAAAGGCGTCTCCCAAAATCGCCACCAAACCAGTGACGTGCGGACGGAAACCGGTCATAATCGCCGCCCGGGAAGGGTTGCAGGCCGGCGATGGACAATATGCATTCTGGAAATTGACGCCCCGGTCGGCCAGCCGTTGCAGGTTGGGGGTCATGCGCTCAGCCACATCACGGCGAAGTTCCGGATCGGGATAGACCATGGAGAGAAAGTCATTTTCCTCAT
>PXAQ01000106.1 GCA_003567095.1 Phycisphaerae bacterium | reverse complement strand
GGTGCATTGGGATTTGATGATTCATATCGGACAAGCCCTCTGGACCTGGCGGATGCCCTGCTTTGCCGCGGATATCGGCGATACCCCTGTGCCGCTTGAAAAGATCGCCGATCATCCCCTGCGGTTTCTGACCTACGAAGGCCCGGTCCAACACAACACCGGCCAGGTAAACATCGCCGACACAGGAACCGTCGCGCTTCGTGAACACACCCAACATGCGATAACCGCCCATTTTAAAGGACACTATCTCAACGGGCATTACCGTTTGAAACGCATCAGCGACGGTCCGCTCTGGACGCTGGCCTTTGTCGATGACGCCGATTAGGCGGGCGCTGGGGCAGACCTGTGTTTCTGTCTCTACGAAGTACCGCCGTAAAACAACTTCAAAATGTCCTCAACCGATTCCAGGCCGGTCAACTGCTCGGCGGATTTGAACTTGTGCAGCGGCCGCACCAAGTCGGCCAGCGTCTTGAGGTGCGTTTCTGGAGAGGCGGTTTGCGGGCTGAGCAGAATAAACAACGCCTGCGTTTCGGCCGTGGTATTGGGCAGTGTCCAGCCTTTTTTGTTAATTCCCAGAAAGGCGGTGGGCGTATATATATCCGGAATATGGGTATGGATCAGCACAACTCCCGGCAACAACTCGGTCGGCTCGCTGCGGGCCATCTCAATAAGCTCTTCGGATACTCGCTTCAACACGTCAGGACTATCTAAAAATGTAACAGACAGTAGGCGGTATATCGCCTCGTTTTCGGTGGTACTGTCCAAGTCAAGCTGTATGTGCCCGGCTGGCAGAAACGACGGGGCAAATGTCTCAACTTGCTCAATCCCGATAAATTCACCCCAGGGCTTGTCCGGCGGATAGACAACGACATGATTGACGTTGGCAAAACGCTCATTGACCTGCCGCGGCAGACGGTTCAAATCCGGCTGCCAAGCCAATCGGCCTTTGCGGACACTGACGATGATCAACAGGTCATTTTCTTCCAGTGTGTTGTCCAGCCAGGGCAGCAATTCCTTCCAGTTGTTTAATTCGACATCGCTTTCCTGCAGTTTCGGCGCACGGCTTTGTATAATCTCTCGGGCGTTGCTGATAGTCGGCGCCACTGAGACCATCAGCAGCGACGCGTCCAATTGATCGACTAGCGTCTTTATGGCATTGATAGCGATAGGAAAACCCGGCTGGCGATCGACCATCGGAGGAATCGCCAGAACCACGCGCTGGGTTGTATTGAACGGCAATAGACACCGGCTGATGAAAACCATTTGAGCCGTGTTGTCCAGTACGGAATCGAGCGTTCTGTCGAAGGTGCTGGCACGCAGCGTAGAGCGTCCTTTCCAACCGGCCACGATGGTCGAAATGCGTAAATCAATAGTCGCCTGCTGGATGCCGATAGAAGGATCCGTCGCGGTGCGGGCCACCGGCGTAACCGGTACATCGGCCTCCAGCGCCTGAACAACGGCATGGCCCAGCAGCTTTTCGGCCGCGGCAATGCGCTGATCGGCATTATCGCCCGACAAAGCGATGTTCAACGGATAAATCGGCTCATGAGAACTTTGCTGCCGGATCATCACGGCCAGGCTCATCAGCGGCCCAACCGTATCGGGGTTGGCCAGCGGAACAAGTATTCTCAGCGGCGCTTCGGCGATCTCATACGGCCGGGCCTCTTCTTTCATCGCCACCTGTCGGGCATAACGTTCGGTCGTCCATGAACCGACCAGAATGGTGACCAGAATCATCACAATCGAGCCGGTCAGCACCGGCTCGGCAAAAATGCCGATCGTGTAGCCGACCATCACAGCCGCCAGGGTCGCGGCAGCCTGGTTGACACTGAGCCCGTACATCAGCTTTCCCTCGTCCGAGGTATATTTGAGCAGTTTCTGGCTCGGCCAGGCCGCGGCCAATTTACTCGAAAGCGCTGCAAAAACCATCACCGCGGCAATGAGCATCGTCTCGGCATCGGCGAAAAACAGCCGCACATTGACCAGCATCCCGACGGAAATGAGAAAAAACGGAATAAACAGCGAGTGCCCGACAAACTGAATGCGGTTCATCAGGGCGCTTTTTTCAGGGATGAAACTGTTCATAATCAGCCCGACCAGAAACGCCCCGATGATCGGCTCAAAGCCGGCTATATAGGCCAAATAGGCCCCCACAAAGACCGCCGTCAGTACCCACGTAAAAGAAACAACCCCATCGGCGGCGATCGTGCGGAAAAACCACCTGCTCAGCCGCGGCAAAATGACAATTGTCGCTGCGACATACACGGCCATAAAGAAAAACAGCCGCGGCCAAAACAGCAAGCCGCCCTCGCCTTTGTGCGCCGCGGCGATAATCGCCAGCACCAGCAGCGCGGCGGTGTCTGTAATAATCGTGCCGCCGATCGTGGTAGTAACCGTTCGCTGGCGCACCAGCCCGAGCTTGCTGACAATCGGATAGGTAATCAGCGTATGCGATGAAAACAGCGAGGCCAGAAGCACCGACGCCGGCCAGGTGAAATCAAGAACATACCGCCCCAGCAGGCTGCCGACAACCAGCGGTACGCTAAAGGTCAGCGCCCCGAAGACAAAACTGTGATGACGGTGGCGGATGAACTGATTGCGATCCAGCTCAAGGCCGGCCAGGAACATAATATACAGCAGCCCCACCTCGCCCAGAAGCTCAATTTCAGCCGACCGCTCCAAGACCCCCAGGGCGTGCGGCCCGAGCAGGATGCCGGTAACGATCAGGCCGATGATACCGGGTGTTTTGAGCCGGGCCGAGACCAGCGGCGCCACCAGTGCAATCAGCAGCAGCAGCGCAAAGATGAGCACCGGATGTTCCACCGGCAAATACGCTTCAAGCATTTCGCTATATCTCCAAAGGGTCTATTAAACAATAAGCAAACCGGGGCATTTAAATTCGAATTTCGAATATCGAAATCCGAAACAAATTCAAAAAAACCAATGACAAAATATCAAAAAATGATGTCCACCCTATCCGGCAACGTATATGGGCAATATACTTGTTTTGAACATTTGGTTTTTGGACATTCGTATTTGTTTCGAGTTTCGGATTTCGTGCTTCGGATTTAACCTTATCGGATTTTCATTTGACAATTCACAAATCAATCACTTGGGTATCCCTGTGCCGTCAGTCTTCCATCCAGGTTGCGCCCTGCGCAACATCGACTTTAAGAGGGGTTTTCAGGGCCATCGCCTCGGTCATCCCACGGACAATCCAGTCGGTGTGGGTGTCGGCTTGGGCTTTGGGCAGCTCGAAGACCAGCTCGTCGTGAATTTGCAGGATCATCTTGACCGGCAGTCTGTCATTTTCGATCCGCCGGTGGATGGTGATCATCGCCGCCTTGATCAGATCGGCCGCCGAGCCCTGAATGACGGTATTGACCGCCAGACGCTCGGCCTGCGAACGCACGTTGTGATTGCGGCTTTCAAGCCCGGCAATCGGACGGCGGCGACCGAGAAGCGTCTCGGCATAGCCGATCTTTTTCGCCTTGTCGATGACCCCATCCATAAAGGCACGAATGGCGTTATACCGGGCGAAATACGCGTCAATGAACTGCCGGGCCTCCTGCTGGCTGATGCCGATGCTGCGCGCCAGGCCGAACGGTCCCTGCCCGTAAATAATGCCGAAGTTGACCCCTTTGGCCTTGCCGCGCATCTGCGAGGTCACCTCTTCCAGAGGGACGCCGTAGATTTGCGACGCGACAAAGCTGTGAATATCCAGATCGTCGGCAAAGGCCTCCAGCAGCGCAGCGTCGCCGGAAAAATGCGCAAGCAGGCGCAGCTCAATCTGTGAATAGTCAGCCGCGAGGATGCAGCCGTCGGGGTCGGCGGGCACAAACGCCGCTCGAATGCGACGCCCCAGCTCCGTGCGGATGGGGATGTTCTGCAGATTCGGATCCGACGAGCTAAGTCGACCGGTGGCGGTGATGGTCTGGTTGAATGAGGCGTGCAGGCGGTCGGTGCGCGGGTTGATCAACAGCGGCAGTTTGTCGACATAGGTATTTTTGAGCTTGACCAGCTGACGGTATTGCAGGATCAGCGGGACAATCGCGTGCCGTCCGGCCAGTTGCTCAAGCACGCCGGCATCGGTGCTGCGCAGTGTTTTGCCGGACTTGACGCTTGTCATGCCCAGCCGGTCAAACAACATCCCGGCAAGCTGCTTGGGCGAGTCGATATTAAACGGCCCGCCGGCCTGCTCGTGGATCTTCTCGGTCAGATCGGCCAAGGTATCGCAAAGGTCGTTGCTCATCCGCCGCAGCAGGGCGGTATCCAGCGACACGCCGTTGGCCTCCATGCGCGCCAGCACCTCGACCAGCGGCATCTCAAGGGTTTCAAACAGCTTTTTCAAACTGGGCTGCGCGTCGAGCCGGCGCGACAGATACGCATACAACTGCCAGGTCACATCGGCATCCTCGGCGGCGTAATCGCAGGCGGCCTGCGTATCGACCTGATCGAAGGTGCGCTGCTGCTTGCCTTTGCCGATGAGCGTTTCGATAGGCGTCGGCTCATAGCCCAGGAAATCGCGGCTCATCGCATCCATCGAATGACTGCCGCGATCGGGCGCCAGACAGTACGAGGCGACCATGGTATCAAAAAAATTACCGGGATCGGCAGCCACCGGCATCTGTGCGTTGTCCAGCACAAGCCAGTCATACTTGAGGTTCTGGGCGATCTTGAAACGGCCAGGGTCGGCCAGAATCGGCCCGATAGCCTCGCGCACCGCGGCAATATCCAGATGCGCCTGACCCAGCGGCGCCCGCACGGGCAGATACCACGCTTGGTGCGCCTGCCACGAAAAGCTCAGCCCCACAAGCTCGGCGCGCATCGCGGCTCGATCCGTTGTTTCGGTGTCAAACGCAAACCGCCGCTGCTGCTGCAATGCCTGCACAAAAGCGTCGAGCTTTTGCGGGGTATCGACAAGACTGTATGCCTTATGCGCCTCTGGAGCGGCGGCTGGCGGCTGCGGCTCATCGAACAGGCCGCCCTGCCCTCCGGACATCGCCGGGGCGGCATCGGCCTGAACATCGCCTAGCCCCATCTGCGACAACAGGCGGCTAAAGCCCAACTCTTTAAACAGCGCCGCCAGTGTGTCCCGATTCGGCTGTGTCACACGGAACAACGACTCGTCAAAGTCGATCGGCACATGGCAGTTGATCTTGACCAACTCGCGGCTCAGCTCAACCTGCTGCCTGCCGGCGCGCAGATTAGCGCCCCGCTTGCCTTTGATCTGATCGGCATGTTCGTACAGATTGTCCAGCGAACCGTATGTTTTGATCCATTCCATCGCCGTTTTGGGACCCACATCCGCCAGGCCGGGAATATTGTCGGACGTATCGCCCTGCAGCGCCAGCACGTCGCCAAACTGCTCGGGCCGCAGACCCGTCTCGGCCATCAGCGTCTCGGGATCGGTTTTCTTAGCGG
>PXAQ01000209.1 GCA_003567095.1 Phycisphaerae bacterium | reverse complement strand
CCCATCTTTTGATTCGATTGGGGGTCGTATGCGACGCCTGTTTCGGTATTGAACCGATGACGCGCTTTGCCAATAGGCTTATGGTCTATGAATAGCCTCATGTTCCTCCATGGTCTGAGAAAGCCAGTTATCGTAAACCTTGAGTGTGACGGGCTTGATGCACCAGATGTAAGAACTATCTGCTGCCAAGTATGGTACCCCGTCTTCCGTAAATTCCGCTTTCACCCATTGAGGCTTAGGCGGAATGTAGTCGGTTGCTTCTACATTAATTATAATTTCTTTTTTTGGATACCACTCTTCTTCAATGGGAATATCAAACTGTCTCAATTTCTCTTTGATTTGGGGATGACGCAAATGTCTGAGCCCTTTAGCTTCTATCTGGCGAATTCTTTCCCGGCTCACCCCCAGAACCTGGCTTATTTGTAGTAATGACATTTCGTTAAAAAACCTCATTTTCAATACCATTCCCTGTCTTCCTGGAAGATTATCAAGCACATGGTTCAATCCTTCCCATCTCCACTGCTCGTCTATCTCGTTCCTTAGGTCGGGGATGTCTGCCGCCACCTTTTCGAAGAATGAATCGCGAGGACTGAGCAGTTTTATCAATCTCCAGCTTACAGATTTGGTACCAGGCTCTCGTGTAGGCTTTGTGGCATTCTTTGCACCGTCCCATTTTTCCTCTTTCCCCTGAGGCTTTGTAGAACTCTTTTTCTTCGTCTTTCTCTTCATGGCATAAATTACACTTCTTCAGGCTCATGGATTACTCTCACTTTTCTTGCGATGATTAGCTCTTGCACGTGTTTATGGGCTTTTTCCTCTAGCAGCTTTTCATCGATTCCGAAGAGAAGATGCAAGCGCTCAAGCTCTTGGGCTGTCGGCATATCCCTATAAAAGGCTTGCTCAAGGCGTGCAAGTCTTTGCTGAGGTACTCCAATGAACTCACCTCCGCGGTATTGCTTCATGCCAATCGAATCCCTGCATGCCAGAATCAGCTTTGAGAAGGTGGAATCCACGTTCTTCTCAATCGCTTCTTTCAAGGCTTCTTCTAAAAGTATTAATCTCATGTCCTTATTCTCCTTTTCTTAAGTCTCTTTTTGGGAATTTAATTTCGGTGGCAAGAAAAATTCGAGAGGCAATCCTCTCGCCTAGTTTATCTTCCAAACTTTCCATGGGGATATTAGAAGTGAAGACGGTTGGCATTAAGTCATTCATTCTATGGTCAATAAAATTATAATATTGTCTCACAATTCTTTCATTCAGTCTTTGGGTTCCCAGGTCATCTATAAAAAGCAAAGGCACTTGTCTGTATTTGGATAAGGCGGTTCCTTCCTGGCGCTCTTCAATTGCCTGTAGAAGCTCCGCATCTAATTCATGACTGCGAATATAAATTACCCATAAACCGGGCACACACTCGCAAAATGCTCTTAACAAAGCAAAGGAAGTGTAAGTCTTTCCGCTTCCACAGGACCCACTTAAAAAAAGCGACGATTGCCATCCGCTTCTTAGCCATTCACAAAGAAAATTTCCAATTCTTTCATTTTTTTCTTTAACGGCTTTCATAGAAACATCATGAAAAGCTCGGGGGATTTGAAAGTAGTGAATGGCTTCTTCCCACATCATACGTCCTCCGTGCAATCGAGGACTTTGCGTTTACCCGCTCCAGCTGCCGGCTTTCCTCCCCAATACTTTTCATTTACCTTATGGTCATCGATGATATTCATCTGTCTTTGAGAGCGTATAGCCGCCTTATTCGTAGCTTTCTCATATTCGTTTTGAAGCCATGTAGTAATGAACTTGCGCCATTTCTTCTTGCTCTTAGCTTTAGAGGGATTCGATAGGCACCATTCCACCATACGCCTAAGTTCCCTTACGATGTCAATGTCGGGATAAAGCTCCTTCCAGGACTTTAAGTCGTCGTCTTTGACGTGTTCAAATTTTTTTTTATCAAAAGAAAAGGAAATATCGGGGGTGTTTTGGCGAAGCTGCGTAGCGGTCTGAGCAATATTCTTATCTTTATTATCTTCTTTATTCTCTATATATGGAGAGGATGGATTTTTATCACACTCAGCATTGGATTTTTGTCCAACCCCTATTGGATTTTTGTCCAACCCAGACTTGGATTGAGATTTTTCAACATGCCTACTAATTAAGGCTCGAATAACTCGAGTCCGTCCATCAAAGGAAACGTTTTCAATTAATCCTAGGTTGCGAAGGTGAGTCAAAGCTTTGGCAACCGTATTTTCCTTAGCGTTACCTATTTTGCTACCTAAGTATTGGTTGGAGGCAAAACATCCTCCATGTTTCGTACAGTAAAGAGCATCAATCCAAGAGAGAAGCATCATTTCAAATAGAGTGAGATTTTCCATTTCTAGAACTTCGACTGGAATAAAAATACCTGTAAATCGAGGAGAAGGATTATTCATTTTTGACCTCCTTCACTTTTTGAGTGACGGATTAATGATGAATTCATTATAATAGGAGACATAATCTTTCCTTTTGTTTGGGAGCATCCAATCAAAAGATTATGGTGGATAGAGCGAGTCTCTATCTGCCATTTTTTTTGTCTGAATACTCGAGATTTATTGTTAAATGTTTGGTTTATCACACACTTAGGAAAATGTAAGATTTTCTTACATGTTCGGGTCATTCGGGACCCTCACAAAAAAAGTGTGGAGGAAAACTTAAGATATGGTAGAATCTCAAATGTAAAAAGCCTGTTTTAGGTTTTTGAAGCAAAACGGCCTCAAGCTGTTAATTTCGCTAATGAGTAAGAAGACGGTAATCAACTCTACTCAGTAAAAAGTTGTACGTGGGTTCCCACGTATCTATAAGGGTTCCTTTCAAGGACCTTGCGTGTAGTTTCCCTTCTGGGCTGGTACCTCGGAAGGGAATTTTTTTTTGCCTTCCGAAATCTATGTCCAATTATATAATTTTCTTCATTAACACGCCAATAAAATTTAAAATATAAAGACCTCATAAACGGTCTTCCAATCTAATTAATTCTTCTGGAGTAACTTTCCCGTCTGTAGCTTTAGAAATTCTTACTGCGGTTAACAAACTTGGGTTGGCTTTTTTATGAACATATAAGCATAGGCGCCTAGGGTCAACCTTGGCTTTGACGGCAAAGTCTCGTTGGGAAATCTTGTGTTTAAAAAGATAATAATCTAGTTCCATGTCTCACTCCTTTACTTCGCAGCGTACACCATTGAACTTTTTTTTCGGTAGGGAAAATAAATAAATGGATGAAGTTGACAAGAAATGCGCGTTTGCGCTAATATAGTTGCTATACGAAGAACGCTACAGAGTGGAAACTCTGTACGAAAGCGTATAAGATGAACATACACGCAAGGAGTTCCAAATGTTTTATTGTGATGAATATGAAGTTGAAGAATCTGTGATAGATAAAGCGGATTATGACCACGCTTTGGACCATCTTCAAGGTAT
This sequence comes from Phycisphaerae bacterium, assembly GCA_003567095.1. Next base: position 2,008 of record PXAQ01000209.1, on the reverse strand, counting down.
CATCGAAGATGTCTACAAGACGGGGTCTATAGAAAATTTAGAGTTTCACTTGGAAGAAGTTTTACATGTGTTTGGGTTGAAAATTCCGGAAGGAAAGCCCCTGCTCATGAAAAAACCAACGCCTGAAGAGAATCGAACTGACCGCATGCTCAAAGCATGGGTGGGCTACACAAGGGCTTATGCCGAAATGATGACAAAATAATGGAGAAAAAGATGAAACAAGAAATTCAAGTAAAACAGGAATGGAATCCATCAGCCGTGATGGAAGATTTACAAAATACTCAAAAGATGTGCCATGCTCTGATGCAAACTCCTCACTACAAGAAGATGGGAGCGGAAGGAATCTTTGCCATTGTGCAAAAAGCGAAGGCCATGAAGCTCAATCCTCTTGAGGCATTGAACGGAGGGATGTACTGCGTCAATGGAAAAGTCGAAATGTCTGCTTACATGATGGCCACCTTAATTCGCAATGCGGGACACTCCTTCACCAAGGATAAGCGCTCTGATGACACGATGTGCATCTTGCACGGCAAACGCCGAGACAATGGGGATACCTGGACAGAACGCTTTTCGATTAACGATGCGAAAAGAGCCGGTATCTACAGAAACACTTGGGAGAAATTTCCTCGTAACATGCTTTTTGCTCGAGCTCTTTCCAATCTTGCAAGGCAACTCTTTCCGGATGTAATAGGCGGATGCTATGTGGAGGGTGAGATTTCACAGGCTCCCGCGCTGACTGATTGGACAGAAATTCATCAAGAGCCAAAAGCCGAAGTGTTAGACAAGAGTGTTGATTATGAAACGATAAATCCCGAAGAGTTAAAGACTTTAGAAGCAAAGCTTGAGGAACACTTGGGGATTAAAGAGTCGTTACTCTTGTGGCTTAAGAAGAATAAAAATACAGAGGAGCTTGCTCATCTTCCATCCGAGATTTTTCCTAAAATGATGGCCCGCATTGAAAAAGTCGAAGAGGAAGAAGCGGCTAAGTTCAAGCTTGAAGAGGCGGTGGAGTTTGACCCGAACCAATATGGCGAACAACTTCAAATGTCTATGGGAGGCTAATATGGAAAGAGAAGAATGGCTTAAACTTCGCAAGAATTATATCGGCGCCAGTGATGCGCCGGTGATTATGAATGGAACGCACTTCAATAAGACGCCCTATAGGCTGTGGCAAGAGAAGCTCGGACTGGCTGGAGGGACGCCCGATAATAACGCCATGCGTTATGGACGTGACATGGAAGAGCAAGCCCGTCAATGCTACGAAAGGTATACGGGAAATATCATGACACCCCAAATGGTTTTCCATAAAACCAAGACTTTCATGATGGCAACACTCGATGGATTAGACTTCAATGGAGAGGTTGCCTTGGAGATAAAATGTCCTGGCGCTAAAGACCATGAGACCGCCTTGAAGGGTAAGGTACCAGAAAAATATTACCCCCAATTACAACATCAGCTTGCATGTGATAAAAATAATCAGCTTGCAAGTATTAACATTAATCGGTTACATTATTTTTCGTTTAGGGATGGTAAGGGGGTTCTCATCGAAGTCGAGCGCGATGAGGCCTACATCAACACCTTGTACAAGGAGGAGGGCAACTTCTGGGACAAGGTGATGACCCTAACGGCTCCAGAGCTGACAGAGAGAGACTATCAGCAGATGGAGAATGCAGAGTGGCAAGAGGTGGCGACGCGGTGGGCACGGCGTCAAGCCCTTTTAAAAGCTCTGGAAGAAGAAGAGAAGCAAGATAGAGCCTTTCTTATAAAGATGGCAGGAGATGCAAGCGCCATAGGGCACGGCGTAAGGGTTTCCAAAATCCTTAGAAAAGGAAACGTCGATTACAAGGCGATTCCACAATTAAAAGGGGTGGACTTGGACCAATATAGAAAGAAACCAATCGAATCGTGGAGAATCGAAGCGGTAGGTTAGATGAAGCAAATGCTATTATGGCAAGAACCTTTAACGGATGAAGGGTTGATGCGTCAAGAACTTCACGACTTGAAGGAT
>PXAQ01000059.1 GCA_003567095.1 Phycisphaerae bacterium | reverse complement strand
TGCGTGGCCGAGGGAAGTTCACTCAGTTTATCTTGAATGCTCTTCACGACTTTCTTGCTTTCCTCCTGAGCCAAGGGTTTAGCGGCTTCTTCTCCTTTCTGAAGAGTCTTATAAACAGAATCCAATTTTGTTTTAGACTGTTTTAAAGCTTGCTGGCTTCTTCCTCTCCGTTCTGCTAATTTTGAAAGAAATTTTTGTTTTCGTTCCCCTTGAATTAGAGGAGCGATTTCCGAATCGGTAAGCCCTAAAGCTCTTGCTTCGTCTACAATTTCTTTTTGGGCTTTGGTGGGAGAAATTTTCTTTCCTAAACCTGGTAATCCATAAGCAACAATTTCAGCCGCGGTTTGAAAACCCGGGCCTCCTCCAACTTCTTTTACTGCTTGCCCCGCAAACCCCGCAACTAAGGACCGGAGAAGATTGGGTAAAACCCCCCCACCACCAATCAATGAATAAGGAGCCATTTCCCCTGCCCGCTCTAGGGATGATTCTATGAACCCTTCTTGAGTGGGAAATAATTGTTGTATCTTCTCTTCGGCTTCTTCATCGGAAATCAGAAAAGTTTGAAGGTCTTCATCTAATCCCAAAAGTTTTGGAAATAATGTCAAACTTTCCCGAACTCCTTTACCCGCTTCTCTCAAAAATCCTTTAGGTGCCGCTCCTAAGATGGAACGAGCTCGACTGGGTTTAGCTTCGGGTTCGGGTTGAGATAAAGCAAATTCTAAAAATTCTAACTCTTCACTCTTACGAGATTTTTTCTCTTTGGGAGGTTGTTTTTCGGGGGTTTTAACCTCAAATGTCTCTTCTACCGCCCCATTTCCTAAATTCAAAAGGTCAAAAATTGTTGCACTCATCTTTGCCACCTTTGCCATTCATCTTTGCTTGGAATCGAATATCCTAACTTTTTAGCATTTTCTAATGCGTTGTCGACGGTCTTATATTTTTCTACGAAGGCTTTGGCCATTCCCAAAGTAAGAGGGGTGCCTGTGGGAACTTTTTTCGTTGCCTTCGATATTTTAGAAATCCCCTGCTCATTTTCATAAAGCTCCCGCAGACGATAAGCTAGTTTATTTTGAATTTCATCCGCATAGGGCTTTAACTGTTTATCTACCATGGCCCCAATATTAGCTGGAACGTATCCTATTTCTTTCCGATATTTATCAGCTAATTCATCAGTCACTTGAATTTTTTTGCGTTCAATATCGGTTTCAGCTTTGAGGGCTTCCGTTACAGTTAAGTTTGCTTCATCGGTTCTTCCAACTCGAGCAAGCATTTGGGAGATTTGCTGTTCAATCCATTGGTTAGGACGAGTCCCAGCGCGCTGAATATTTCCCAATAAGAATTCTTTTTGGGCATTAAGAAGTTGAGCCCCTTTAGCCGTCCGCAGTCCCTCCCCGAATCGCCCTAAAAAATTTGCTAAATTATCTTTAGAAAAGAATCCAAGATTGCCTTCTTCAATGGCATTTTTCATCAAATCCACGGCGCTTTCTTTTTGTCTTACGGCATCTCGAGATGCATCCACTTTTTTTAAAAAGGGAGTAGCAATTTCACTTTCGTATTTTCTTTGGCTTTCAAAACGTTTTTGAGATAAATCTCGACGTTGCAGCTCGGTTTTCGCCATATTGGCTACTTCTGGATAAGGAGCTCCTGATGCGGCTACTAAAGTTTGTTCCGGCACATTAGATAAATCAATCCCAGCTGCTTGAATTCCTTGAGGCGAGACGGTTTCCTCTCCTATTTCTACTTGACCAGGTTGGGCAGCGGCGCCTCCTCCAAATATTTGTTGAAAGAAAGATTGGGCTCCTTGAGTGCGAGCCTGTTCTTTGATGATTGGAGCATATTGCTGTGAGAAATTCTGGACAACTGACGGGTCAACTCCTTCTTCTATGGCTTTGGCCATTACTCCTTGCACATCTTGAATGGAGGCATTGGGTCCCAGCTGGGAAAGCAATCCTTGAAGAATTGTGCCGCCTTCAGCTGCGCGCATGCGTTTAGCTTCTTCAAGATTTTTCTGATAGCCACGCTCTTCTTGCTTCTCAGCTTTTTGAAATTTGCGTTCGCCTAAAGTTGCAAGAGCTTGTCCTAACACGGAACCGGCACCAGTAATGCCTTGTGCGAGACCACTAGGGTCGGGAAGTACGAGTACCACGTTTCGCCTCCAACTGTTCGATTTTATCGGAAAGTTCCTTCATACCATTGATGAGAAGCCCCACAAGACCATACACATCAACAGCTTTTACTCCATTCATTGAGCCTTGAAATTCTTCAGGGACTTTTTCCGCTATAAGCCCTACCCGATTCTTCTGACCTCCCAGTTGCTCGATATAATCGTACATCTTGACTTCAAGGTCTTTAATGGCATCTAAACCTTTTTCATAGGGACGGATATTTTCTTTCACTTCTTCGGATGACATGAAATATCCCGCTCCGAGTTGACTCAAAGCTTGAATAAGAGGTCCTAGAATACCTTGCTGTTGGCCTACTACTGGTTCAAAGGTTCTTTGCCCAGCTAAGCCTCCCAGCTGCCCTAGAGCGCCTAATTGAAGCTGTTGTTGACCTTGCATAAAGGGAAGGTATTGTCCGGCTAAGGAAGTCTGTAAATCCTGGGCACTAGAAGAAAGCGCTTGATTAAGAGCCGAAGAAGACCCAGCTCCGGCATCCACGAATCGTTGTTGAATAGCCGGTAAAACTTGTTGTTGATATTGCTGCAAAGAAGGGTCTACAACTCCTTTTTGAAAGGCGCTTTGTAAATCTTCTTGAGATTGAGGTTGCAAAAATTGGCTATACGCCGCACCCGCTTGTGGCCCCAATCCCCCCAGTATGCTGCTCAGGAAGCTTCTCTGTTCCGGGGTCAGCAGGTCAATGTTCCGCTGTTGGCTCGTCCCGCCCATCAGTGTCTGACCCATTTTCGTCCTCCTCGTTGTATTCCATTAAAACACTTTTTGACTGTTTAAAACCATATTTATAAGAATGTTTTGGAAACTTGGTTATCCAGTAAATTTTATTTAAATTTGCTTTGCGTCGAATCTCTTTAAGATGGTCAGCAAGCTTTAATACGGCCCCTTTACATCCCCAGTAATTTGAATCGACACTATAGATTTGAATCACAATATCTTTCGTTAAGGCGTCAATCGTGAACCAAAGAAATCCTTTTACAATGTTATCTGGATTCACGAGAGCCCAAAGATGGAAAAGGGGATTGAGAGTGGGCCCTTCTTTCGATGAACGCAAACAATTGATTTCCATATAATAATACAAATCTTCTATGTCATAATCTCTTTTAGATATTTGCTCTATCAAGTATTTGGGAATATGGACGGGAGTAAAAAGTCTTACCCATCTCAATTCCTCTATATCGCCTTTACGCTTCATTGGCTACTCCTAGATAACGAATGTGGCCTATTAATCGGCCCGCAGCGGCTACTGCGACGTTCGCGGTAACGGCTCCAGAACCTGATGACCAAATTTCTCCTCGAAAGGTATTGGGTATCGCATTAATCGATAGAACGGTTTTTCCGGCCCCATATCCAATGGTTGAAGTTTGAAGGGCTTCAGAAAAAGGCATTCCATCACTTCGTGCCACCCTATAAGGCAGAACGATTAATAAATTCCCAGCTGCACCCGCTTGTGCACTCCATTCAATATCGAACCACGCATCGGTAATAAGACCTTGGCGCAGAGCCCATCCGATTTGGCGCACATAGGTAAATGTTCCGGAAGTAGTAGTGCCTTCCAAATTAGGAACCCATTGATTGCGTTGCGTGAAGGCGCTGGCGCGAATATTCCCATTCACTCCTTGCGCTAACTTCTCGTACATCCGTTGCAATTCAAACGTCAAATCGCGCAAATATCGGTCTATATCTTCAATTTGATTGAAGTCAACTCTCAGAGGAAAAATGATATTGCTCGGGAGCGTCAATTTATGGTCCTCCTGCCTCTCGGACGGAAATACGGCTTAAAAGCATGAAAACGAAAAGGTCTATCCATTCCTGAAGAAGTAATTCGGATACGGTGTTGATATCCATAACCACCCCCATATGCGCGTTTCCACGTCTTGGTTTTGTAAAATTCTCTTTCTACTACTTGACCTCCTTTTGTATAGGCTCCAAATGCGGTGCCGTCCACGCCATTCAGTGTTAAATTGTTGTTGTTAACAACCGTAATAGTGTACGGTCCTCCATTTACTTGGGACATTCCTTCGACCCCATAAATGAAGATGATATCTCCGGTAGAAAGTCCATGCTGGGGAGCATTAATATTCACGGGATTTGCTTGTGTTGCATTTCCGATAGAAGCGATAAAATTCAGATTTGGGAGAAAGTCCATTTCTTGTGTGAGATAAGGGGAATGGTCATTGTCTTTATAGAATTCAATTGTTGCTTTTGTATCCGCATCGGTATCCACGAAGAAATCTATATAGCTCATCTGAGCTTTAATACCTTGCTCCTTGAAGGGATTCCAGGCCGCGCTCATCATTTCAGTGTCTATGGCTGTGGGAACTCTTTGAGGATTATCATTTCCTGCGGTTTCCATGACGTAGACCGTACCCAGAATATCGCCACCTAAAACAGTCTCTTGATTAGCTTGCCAAAAATAAGATTGAAGAGTTTCTTCTGCCATGTCATTGAGAGCTAAATCAAGGTTATTTTCAGCGGTAAAGTCATTAAGTCCAAAATCCTGGCCAAAATTCCCATATCCTAGACAATTCATATTGATTGAATAGGTCGTAAAAGCGCCGGATTCATCATCCCAAATAAGAGCGGCTGTATTCTCAACATCCTCATTACGCGGAAAGAGTGTCCACCAACGGCGATTGGCATAGCTCCGCAAGCAGAACACTTTTTGGAATTCATCAACATTGATTTCATCGACTGTAAAATCCTCTATTCGTGTATCAATGCGCCGCGTTTCCACTCCATCAGTGGCTGTAATACCTCTCACTCCTAAAGCACGCACATATCGGTCATACCCTACGGAAGCCATCTTGCCATCACAGGCTTTAAAATCGTTGATTTTGTCCCAACGGAAGGGCAAAGCTGGGTCGGGGACAGGACGAAGAGTCCACACGCTATTGGTAAAGGTGACGATGATTACATCTTGTAGAGCTTGCGCACTTAGAATTTGGTCTCCCGTCGGTGCATCTACAAATCCTCCTCCTCCTGGAGTAATATCATCCCAATTGGAGGGACCTTGGGCTTGGCACCAACGCGCTCTTTGAGGAAAATTTGTGGTAGTTGCTGTGTTTTCATCCCTTTCAAAGGTATTTAAGACCACAAGACGCTGCTTAATCGCAAAAATGAGTTTACTTCCCCATAGAAAGCGTTTTATGCCAACAGGAATAGTAGAAGGAGTCAATTCGGGGCGAAAAGCAGTTGTGGTTACTCCATTTCCGTCGTAAAAACGGATTCCATTTAATGTGCCTCCATCAAAAGCCTTTCCATTGGTGAAGTAAAGACGATTGATAATGTCGCTACTTTGCCAATTA
>PXAQ01000048.1 GCA_003567095.1 Phycisphaerae bacterium | reverse complement strand
GCCTTGGTCGCCTGGGAGAAGAAGCCCCGCAAGCTCGTTTTGACCGAGAAGCAACGCGACTCCGCCAAGGCGTGCGTCGAGTGGCATCTTGGCAAGGGCAACCTGCGGCTGTCAGCCCCCGTTGGGGTGTTGTGCCGCGAGTTGGGCATCGGTTGATCACAGGAACAGGTAGAGGGGGTCAGACATGTCACTCAAAGGCTATCTCGCAAAGCTCGGATTTACCACGGCTGCCGCCGGCAGCGCGGCTGTTCTGGCCTTCTCTGCCGGTTCCGATCTTGACGCACCAAACCGCACTGGCTGGTATGCGGATATCGCTACGCTGGGGGGTGAGAAGTATGGCATCGTCGTAGGCGGCACAGAGACAGTGAATGCTCTGGGGAGCACACTATCTACTGGTCAACTGGCGGTGCTGTATACCACGCCTAGCACCGACACCACTACCGGTGCACTGGTTGTTGCAGGCGGTGTCGGTATCGGCGGCAGCTTTTACGCGCCTCTTGACAACACAGTGTTCAAGCTCGGTACAGGCAGCGGTACGTCTGACAACCATCTCACTGTTTTTCAGTCTGGTACTGCATGTCAGTTGCGTGGTCATTTCCGAGATCGTTTTGATGATGACGATACAGTTGGAGCAGTTGTTTCTCATGGGGCAAATGGAGGCGGTGGCGGTGGCAGTGGTGGTCGCTCCCGTACCGCGCTGCGAGCGTTTGTTACCAATGCGAACTCGTCTCATACCTGGGTAACAGCTATCGGCATTGAAGGTTTCGTTGACGGTTCTGCGGGGGGTGATAATCGTTCAAATATCGGTGTCCTGGGGCGTGGTACCACGACAGGGACGGATGACGGCACCGGCAGGTCCATCGGCATCCTAGGTCGTGGTGAAGCTACTGGAACCCTTCGTCGCAATTACGGCGGTTGGTTTGAGGCGCTTACCGCCGCAGGCACGAACTATGGCATCTACGCCACTGCCAGCGGCGCTGTCAACAACTACGCCGGATATTTTGACGGGCATACTTATGTCGATGGCAATCTGACCGTCACTGGTATCGCAGCGACGGGCAAAATCTCCACAAGCAGCACGGCGGCGGATTCCATTGAGACGGCGGGGGGCATTGAGGCAACTGCGCTTACGGTGCCGAGAGGTGTCGTAACCTCTCAGGGATTTGGTGCAGGTGCTTTGGCGAGCAATACCACAGGGATGCGCAACACAGCCAGCGGCTACGACGCACTATTCAACAATACCGGAGGGAACGACAACACAGCCAGCGGCTACAGAGCACTATACAACAATACCCTAGGGATGCGCAACACAGCCAGCGGCTACATTGCACTATTCAGCAATACCGAAGGGAGCAACAACACAGCCAGCGGCTACACTGCACTAATCAACAATACCATAGGGAGCGGCAACACAGCCAGCGGCCACAGTGCACTAATCAGCAATAACATAGGGAGCAACAACACAGCTAGCGGCTTCCAAGCACTATACAGCAATACCACAGGGGACAACAACACAGCCAGCGGCTACGGCGCCGGTCGATACACCAATGCAGGCTCAGCGGCAACCGAAATAGACAACTGCGTCTTATTGGGTCACGACACCAGAGTAGAAGGCGCGTCGGACACCAACGAAATCGTGATTGGGGCTGAGGCCAAAGGTAATGGCAGTAATACAACCACTCTCGGTAACATTGACACGGCCATGACGTATCTGCCAGGAGGGTCACTGGCTTTGGTAAGCGATTCCTGGACCTATTATGGCAGCCCCAGCGCCAACGGTTCCTGGCGATTTGGGCGCGATGGAGACAACACCGTGTTCCAGCGCCGCGAAAGCGACACTTGGGTCACCAAGATGACAGTGGAGGCATGACATGGCTGGAGGCATTGTTATACCTGGGGCGGGGCGTAAGATCAGCAGCATCATCCACGCACGCCTCGCTCTATCCCTCACCGCAGGGGCGAGTTGTGCGTTGTGTGGTCTCGACGCACACTACCAAGTAGATCGTCTCGGCTCACGCCAAGTGGCCACTAAGTAACCAGCCGTGTAAGGTGACACAATGCCGTCGTTCTTGCAGCTAGAAACCAGCACGGGACACCTTGAGGTCGAGTCATCCAGCGGCAACGTGTTGCGGGAGACGTCGGCTCAGACTGTGTATTGGCACAACCTGAACGGGGATAGCAACGGGAACGACCTCTCGAACTACACAGTTGATGAGGCAGGCACAGTCCCCGCGGCGGCCGCGTTTGCCTCGGTCGCCGACCACAGCTTGTATTTCACAGGTACCGGGCTTGGGGCGACCGACCCCGCGACGTTCGATACGTCGGTTACTGTGCGCACCATACAGCGCCCGTCTACCGGGGGTACCGTACTCACCGTAGCGGACGGGGTGACCCTCACGCTGAGCGGGAGTGCCGAGTACCGCAGCGATATCGTGATCGGCGACGGGGCGACGCTGCACTACAATGCCACGTTCACCATCGGCGGTGCAGCTAACGTATCTGGTGCAGGCACTCTACGCTCCGCACCCGGGGTGACATTGCTGTCCTCGGGAGAGACGCTGTCGGTGGCCCTCCGCTGTACCGGGTCCTGCCAGGTAGAGCGCACCTCCCCAGGGGGTACGTTGCTCCTGGCAGACGCGGTCGTCGGCGATGTCCTGCAGATTCGTACGCGGGGCGTGGGTATCTCGGGTATATCCGGTGTCGTTGAATGTGGCACGTTGCACTTCCAAGGTCTAGCCGGTCAGGGGGGTCGATTCCTCGTCACGAGCGCTGCGTCGTCGCATCTTGTTGGATCATGTATCGTCGAGCGTGAGCTCACCATCCGTCAGGCACCCGCGGCACAGAACGGTATCGGGGGCCCCGATAACGACCCCGCGTCATGCGCCGTAACCGTAGAGGCCCCTCTTATCCTGAGGGCCTCAGCGTCCGGCACGATGAACTGGCGCAACCCCCTGATATACGCAGCGGGGCAGGACCGCCAAATACAGTTCGGTGGCGGAGATGCGGAGGCTGCTCACCGTTTCGATTCCCCCGTGTCGATCGCGGCGACCGCGGTAGTTCGGTTCCGTCTGGGTTCGCAGCTCACCGATAATCGCGTGGCGGTCTCGGAGAACGCGGCGATCACGGGTGGCGGGGATATCGTTGTCACCTCGATTATCGATCAACAATACCTCTACTGGGATGTGGATGCAGGCGCGCCGGAACCGGCACACACGGGTCGTACGCGGGTACGGAGCCTGTCGGGGGCTCGCGCAGCGATAGGGTGGGGCAACTGGGCCGGTAACGTGACCCGCGGGTGGCCTCACGCCATCGAGGTGGAGGGCGGTATCGTCCGATTCGCCGGTACGTCGACTGGCCGCATAGCGTACGCAGGGCCAATTGAGTTGCGGGTCAACACAGCCGACGGTGATACGACCCCGTGGCTGGACTTCACCCCGTTTACTGGGGAGGGGCGCGTAACGATCAATAGCGATCAACAGTGGTACGCCCCGGAGATCCGTATTCAGGCTCTCGCGAGCAGCGGGGCGGCTGACTTCATGCATAACATCGCGATCCACAACGATGTCGACCTGACGTGGCGTGGGGAGGGCAACCGAACGCTCCGTTTCAACGGGGATACAACAGAGGTCGACGGCCCCCATACCCTCCGGCTCTTACGGGATACGACAGGGCGCTACGATCTGTTCGGTACCGCTGCTGTCGGGCATATGGATGTCGATACGGGGAATTCAGTCACTCTCGGTGCGACCGGTTTAGCCGCGGTAGGGTTGACCACAGTCCGCGACCAGTCGGGGTTGAGGTCTGGGGTCGGGAATGCGGGCGCCCAGATAGGCGGCGCGCTGGTCACGGAACCAGGGTCGGGGCTGGAAGCGTCATTCAACGCGGGGCTCAATCGTGGGTTCCGTCTTATCACCCCTGGGGTGACGCACCAGTTGCTCGGGGGGTACACCACCAATATCAGCTTGGGATTCTCGACCCTCGCCTTTACCCAGGACTGCGAGGTAGAGATACCCTCGGGGCCTGTCACATCGTTCCGCCTATGGTTCCTCGGCGCCCCGACGGTGCGTTTCTTTGCCGACGGCGACCCCGGTACATGGACCGCGGTGGGGTTGGAAGCCTCTCGGGGGTCGACGATCGAGATCGATAACGCCGAGCTGCGTGTCTCCGCGACGATGGGTGGTAGCCGGGACTTTGGGCTGCTGGTCACCGGGGCCGGGGTGGACCCCGTGACGTTCATCGGGGACGGGGTCCTTCGTGTAACCGATGACGCCGGGGCGTTCCCCATTCTCCCGCCAGCCGATGATATCGTTCTTGATATCGACACACATATCCTCGGGTCTGACGGCAGGTCTCCTGTCGTCGATGGCCACCACTTCCTGCGTGACGTTGAAGTCCTGCAGGGGACGGAAACCTATAGCCTCGAGTTGGCCTCGATTACCGTCGATGGTGCTTTCCTGCTCTATACACCCATCGGGGGAGGCGTGGCCAACGTAACCCATTCCGGGGATTCCACGATCAATGAGTACCTCGTCGATCCTCAGGGCGGGCGTACGGTGCAGATACCGGGCACTGTCCGGGTAACCGACCTGGTGGCAATCGACGCCCTGTCGGGGGCCGGGACGACTATACATGTCGAGGGGTTGCTAGTGGTGCATAACCTGCTAAACCTTCGCATTCCCACCTCGACGAACTCCTCCTACGACGTACGCTTACAGACCTCTGGGGTCGGCCAAGTCAGCTATCGCCCGCGGGGCAACGAGGCATTCCGTGTGTTGAATTTCGGGGGCCCCGCGGCGGGACTACCGAGTCTGGGTGTGCGGTTGGAAGACGGGTATGCACCGAGTGTCGGTACGGAATATGGGGTTGCCCTCGACGACCTAGGCCCCTATACGGATCACAATGATCTCTTTATCCAGAATGAATCGACCACAGTGGGCCTCCTGTTCGCGCTAGGGAACGAGCTTCGCGTCGGGGCGCTGGATACCGAACTGGCCCCAGGGCCCGTGGTGATGCACTTCAACGGGCAGGATCTCTGGGCATACAGCGCCGAATTTGACCCTGGCACGGTGACGGTCACACCAGAGGGCTCTGCCCTTATCATGAGCTCTGATGGGGACACCGCGATACTCGCGGGGAACACCGCCACGCCGCTCCCCGAGGTATACCACCGGGCCGCCGATGGGCTGAGGCTGACAACCGATCTGAACGCGTTGGCCTATTACCAGCTAGGGCCCAATTCAGGGGATCTGGATACAGAAGGGCGGACCTTGAATATCGTCGGGGTCACGGCAATCATGTCTGGTTCGGTGAATCTTACCAACCTCCCCGGGACGGTATTCAACAACACCGACGGATACTTCCGTGTCACCGGCGTGAATATGAACCCCGATGCCGACTGGTTTGTCAACTCCGCGGAGACACCGATCGCCTCGATGATGGTTTTGGCGAACTCCGATGCCTCTGGTGGTGTCACGGGTAACGCCGTTGATGCAACAGATGGCGGAGGTAATATCAACTGGTCCTTCCCGG
>PXAQ01000236.1 GCA_003567095.1 Phycisphaerae bacterium | reverse complement strand
CGTTTTCCGTATTTCTTGCTGAACCGCTCGAGCACGGCCTTTTGTCCCTGCCCCCACAGCCAAATGGTGCTGACGGGATTTTCGCCCAGATCGCGACGGACACGGTTGATCGGATGGTTTTCGAAGAGCTGTTGGGACTTGGCCATCAGGTCGTTGAGCACATCGGCCTGTTTGCCTTTGGGCAGGTGCTTGGCAACCTTTTGTCCAATGATGTCATGCGGGGGCGATGTGGTGACTTTTGAAAAATCGACCCCGTTGATCACACACAAATGGCGATAGCTGATACCGGGATAGAAGCGTATGGATGTACTGTCCAGAAGCGACTTCAATTCCTCGACAATTTCCAGCGCCTCTTTGGTGGAAATGTGCCCGGCGCTGTGGTCGGCCATTTTCCCGTCGGCACAGGTGACCAGGTTGCAGCGAAACACCCAGTCATCGGGCGCCAGGGGAATCTGCTGAGCGACCGCCTCAATTGGAGCCCGCCCGGTATAACACTCTTGCGGATCGTAGCCCAGCAGGCTCATTTGAGCCACATCGCTGCCCGGCGTCATTCCCGTCGGGACCGTGCGCATCAGGCCCTGCCGGCCGTCCATCGCAATACGGTCCATATTCGGGGTGTGGGCCGCCTCGATTACGGTTTTCCCGTCAAAGCAATCCAGCGGATCGTCGGCCGCCCCGTCCGGGACGATAATGACATATTTGGCCGTCATTCTTTATCCTCCGGAATGTCAAGGATGTGGATGCACACGGGCGTGCCGAGTAGAATATCCGGACTTTGCAGCTCTTTCAATGCCGCCGTCACGTTTTTCTGGCGCGTCGGGTGGGTCGTGATGATCACCGGCACAGTATTTTCCGGGCCGGCGCCTTCATGCTGCATCGCGCCGCTGATGCTGATACCGTGTTTGCCGAGGATTCGGCCGTAGCGGGCAAATACGCCGGGCTGGTCTTTGGCCATAATTCGGATATAAAAACGGCTTTGTATGTCGCCGATCTTCTTGAAATTGGCGGGCTTTCGCCTTTCGGTGACCATCGGCATCCGCTCAAACAGACGTTCGCTCGTACCGAGAGCAATGTCGATAATATCAGCCACCACCGCACTGGCCGTGGCCATCATCCCGGCCCCGCGCCCGTAAAACATCACATTGCCCACCGCATTGCCGAACACACTGACCGCGTTAAAAGGCCCACCGACATCGGCCAGCGGCGTATCCTGTGCAAGAAACGACGGATGAACACGCAGCGAAACCCGATCATCCGCATCCTTTTCCCCGATGGCCAGCAGCTTCAGGACGTACCCCATCTCCTGAGCATACCGAATATCTTCGATTTGAATGTTTTGTATGCCTTCAATACTGATATCTTTCATTTCGACCCGGCAACCAAATGCAAGGGCCGCCAGGATCGCCAGCTTATGGGCGGTGTCCGTCCCGTCGATATCCAGCGTCGGGTCCGCCTCGGCAAAGCCCTTTTGCTGGGCGGCCTTGAGGACATCGTCAAATGCCGCCCCGCTGCCGGCCATCTCGGTCAGGACATAATTGCAGGTGCCGTTGAAAATCCCGTACAGCGCCGCGATATCGTTGGCGGCCAGTCCGGTTCGCAGTGCCGAGACAATAGGGATGCCCCCACAGCAGCTTGCCTCAAAGGCGATACACCGCCCCGCTGCCAGCGCTGCGCGATACATTTCGCCCCCGTGCTCGGCAAGCAGCGCCTTGTTGGCAGTGACCACATGTTTTCCGGCGCCCAGCATCTTCAATACGAGGTCCTTAGCGAACACCGTCCCGCCGACAAGCTCAATGACAATATCGATACTTTTGTCATCCAGAAGCTGCTGAAGATCGTCGGTCAATACGCCCGGGGCAAGCGACACGACCCGAGGGGTGGTGATGTCTGTGTCCACGACACAGGCCAATTCCATCCGAATGCCGGTATGGTCGGCGATGTCCTGGCCGTTTTCCTGCAAAATCTTGGCCACCCCCGAACCGACCGTACCGAACCCCACCAAGCCGATTTTTACTGTTTTTGTATCCATAAGATAGGTTTCCTGAGCATCAATCCATTGTGGTGTCAACTGTATCTTAAATACCCCTGTCCGGTCAAGCAAAAATCCGCCCACTTTGACTTGGATAAAAGGCCATTTTTGGCTGTCGCCGGGCGAGAAAAGACGAAGGCTGCCTTTTTGAAGCCGTCTGATCGCCCTGCTCCCCGGCACGCGGTGTTGGGCCTCTGGGCTGTGTGTGTCACTGCCAAATCCATCCGGCCTCAATACCCTTGGCGGCGGCATCAAAGCCGGTAATATTACTCTTTGGAAAACATATGATTTTGCGGTATACTGAAAAAACTTTGAACTTGCTGAAGTGTTCTTTGTAGTATTTACGATGTAGTAAGGGGCAAATCGCATTTTTCCCCCTTAAAAAGCAACAATGTCACGTTTTTTAGTTAATACAATAAGGAGTTTTATGGTTTTATATGTCAACGGAGAAGCAGTCGCGCCCGAACGGATCGAGCAGGAAAAAACACGAATGCGTCCGAGTTATGAGCAGGCGTTTGCCAACGAACCTGTCCAGGAGCGGCAACAACGTCTTGATGAATGGGCGCGCGAAAATGTGATTGAGCAAATCTTATTTAATCAGGCCGCAAAGCGCGAATTGCCGCAGATATCCGAAGCGGACGTTGACGGCTTCATAAACCGTCTTCTTGAGGAAGAAAACGAAGACGGTCCTCTTCACCAGCGTCTTTCAAGCGGCGACGAGGAACGCCAAAAGGTACGCCAGGAGGCTGCCGCTCAAATCCGTTCCGAAACGCTTCTGAAAAAAATCACCAGCAATGTCGCCCAGCCGACGGACAAAGATATTCGCCGGCATTATCAGCGAAATGTCGAACGGTTCAGCGTCCCGGAAATGGTGCGGGCCGCCCACATTGTCAAACACCCCGAACCGGAGATCTCCAGTGACAAGCAAAAACAGCAAATGGACGAGTTGCTGGTTTGCATCCAGAATGGCGAGGATTTTGCGAAATTGGCCGATGAACATTCGGCCTGTCCCGGAAGCGGCGGTGATTTGGGCTATTTCTCGCGCGGCCAGATGGTACCTTCGTTTGAGGAGGTGGTTTTCAATATGCAGGCCGGTCAGACCAGCAAGGTCTTTTCCACAGAATTCGGCTGGCATATCGCCAAGGTGATCGACCGCAAACCAGCGATGCCCTGTTCGCTTGAGCAGGTGCGGCCGGTCATTGTCAAAGAGCTGACTCAGCAGGCTAAAGACAAGGCTCTTGAGGACTTTTTGGACGCAGAACGCCAGAAGGCCTCATTCGAAGAGCGGTAAGCCACTGAGGCGGCGGGTTTGTTTTGAACCATTTCCGTTTACGTTTTACCGATAGGCTCCCTACAATATTAAAGAGCTGCACGATGCGAAATAAAATTTTTGTTGCCGTCGAAAATAACCTGATGATTGCCCGTCCCTGCTGCCGAGCAAGGTCGTTTGCGGGCGGCATTACTGGGCGATGAGGCACCTTGCACATGGCTAGACCCTTTACTTTACTCATCAAGCCGACCGGGCCGGATTGCAATATTGACTGTGCGTATTGTTTTTATGTCTGCAAGAACGAACTGTTTGGCCGGGGTGCGCATCGGATGAGCCCGGCCATCCAGGAGCAGCTTGTCAAGAGCTATCTGGGGTTGGGGTTCGAGCAGAACAGTTTTGCATGGCAAGGGGGAGAGCCGACATTAATGGGGCTGGACTTTTACAAGCGGCTCGTTGCGCTGCAAAAGCAGTACGGCCGCAGCGGCCAGACCATGACTAATGCCCTGCAAACCAACGGAATTCTGCTGGATGAGGACTGGTGCAGCTTTCTGGCCGAGAATAAGTTTCTCACCGGCATCAGCGTCGATGGCCCCAAAGAGCTTCACGATGTGTATCGCAAAGACCGCGCCGGCAACGGGACCTTTGACCGGGTGATGCAGGGCATCGCCAACTGCCGAAAGCATAAGGCCGAGTTCAACATCCTCGTGCTGCTGAACAACGTCAATGTCCAGAACCCCGACCGACTGTATGCGTTTTTCCAGTCACTGGATGTTGACTTTCTTCAGTTTGTGCCGTGTGTGGAACGTGACCCAAACGATCCGGCCAAGGCGGCTCCATTCAGTATCACCCCACGGCAGTACGGGCAGTTTATGTGCCGTATTTTTGATTTGTGGATGGCCGAAGGGATCCGCAAACGCAGCATACGCCTGTTTGACAGCCTGCTCAGTTTTCTGCTGGGCGGGCCCCATACCGAATGCACGTTCGCCCGCCGCTGCAGCGATTATATCGTGATCGAGCACAACGGCGACGCCTTTTGCTGCGATTTTTATGTCACCGAGGGCACGCGGCTGGGCAATATTATGGATACGCCGATTGAGCAGCTGGCCGGCAGCCCGCTGAAACGCACCTTTGCCCGCAAGAAATCAGAGATCGCCAACACCTGCCTGATCTGCCGTTACCTGGACATCTGCCGCGGCGGCTGTCCCAAAGACCGGACCATGCTGACCGGCAAACACCGTGTGCCGAGCTATTTTTGTGAAGGGTATAAAATGTTTTTTGATCACGCCCTTCCACCACTGCAGGCAATTGCTCAGAAAATTCGAGACGGACGGCTCTGAGTCAATGCGCTAATCGTGCAGGCGTTTGACACGATTGTTTTGGACGGTAAGGCGGTCTTGACTAAAGAGGGTGATGGCCTGGGGATAGGCGATGCATTCCTGCTCAAAGACGCGGGCGGCCAGTGTCTCCGGTGTGTCGTCGTCGTTGACCTCACAGGCACGCTGGACAATGATCGGCCCGGCGTCGTATTCGTTGTTGCAAAAGTGTACCGTGCAGCCGCTGATTTTGCAGCCGGCCGCGAGCACCGCCTCGTGGACATGATGGCCCCACATGCCCTGGCCGCCGAACGCCGGCAGCAAGGCGGGGTGAATGTTCATCACGCGATTGTCGTACTGCGGCGGGATATGCCACAGGCACAGCCAGCCGGCCTGAACAACCAGATCGACCCCGGCGGCGTCCAGTTCCTCGGCCAGCCGCGCGCTGAAGGGCTCAATATCCTCAAAATCTTTGCGGCGGATGACCACCGGCTCGATACCGATGTCACGCGCCCGCTCAAGTCCAGCCACCGTCGAGCGCGAACTGATGACCCGCACGATCTCGGCGTTCAATCGTCCGGCGGCGATCTGCTCGTGAAGGTTGGCCATCGTGCGGCCGCTACCGCTAAGCATGACCCCCAGCCGCAGTTTTTTGCCGGTCAAGGGCGCCGGCGACTGGTCGACGTCATGCTGAGCATCCATCGCCTCGTTGGCCAGTCGGTCGGCCTCGGTGTTGTCTTCGCGCGGTATATGAACCACGCGCCACGCCTCAAAGCCAGCCAGAATCTCCCTGCACCGGCGGTACAGGGGGCGGATGTTGTCGCTTTTGACCTTGTAGCGTCCGGCAAGCTGGTTGACCAGCAGATTGCTGTCGCTGTAAATCTCCACTTGGCGGGCGCCGATCTCCTCGGCATGTCGGAGGGCCTTGCCGACGGCGGT